>CALJVJ010000025.1 GCA_937974625.1 uncultured Saprospiraceae bacterium | reverse complement strand
GTACCAAGAAAGAATGGAAATGCAGTCAAAATGGACAAAGCATATGTGGTGATTAAAGCACCAGCTGATGGAATTATTGTAGAGAAATATGCAGAAGCGGAAACTGAGGTAACTGAAGAAACACCAATTTTCTTATTCGTCAGCCATGAGAAGCCACAAGTATTACAAGTGGTAATAGAAAAGACAGAAGCTACACATATCCAAATTGGAGATAAAGCGGTCGTTATATTTGAGGATTACCCAGGGGAAGAAAATTTTGGAGAAATCATTTCGGAACCCAAAAAAGTAGCTGCGGAATCAACAACTTCAGTAGTAGAAGTAAAAGTGACTACAACAAAGGATATACCTGAAGGCAGTCAAGCAAAAGTGACCATTACTACTCAAAGCGACCGACCACTAATGAGTATCCCAATGGCTGCTATAGTAAGTCGAGATGGAAATACAGCTAAAGTATTCGTTTTGGAAGATGGAGATATTATTTCTAAAGGCGTGGTAATTTTTGAATGGCAAAAAGATAAAGTGTTGGTACAAAATGGCTTAGACCAAGGAGACCAAGTAGTGATGACAAGTGAAGCGTATATCCAAGATGACGAGACGATAATTTATAAGTAAATGACTCAATAGAAAGTTAACATTCATACGTAAATCCCGCAAGGCGTTGATTACCTAGATAGGTAGTCAGCGCTTTTGTGGTATTGATAGATACAGAAAAGGAGTCAAAGATTTATCTTCCGTTTAAGTTGTCCTAAATAAACTCAAGTTTTAATCACTTTCCAAGCCCCAATACCTATTAAAGCTCCGATAATCGGTCCACTTAAATACAACCACAAATGGGTCAAGTTACCCGCAAAGATAGCAGGTGCAATCGACCGAGCGGGATTCATAGACGCTCCACAAATAGGTCCAGCAAAAGCCGCTTCTAAAAGTACGACTAATCCAATAGTTAGTCCTGCCATCATCCCTGTTTCTTTAGAACCTGTAGCCACATTGATAATCACAAACATTAGAAAGAAAGTCAAGATAATTTCCAAAATGAAGGATTGCATCGCCGTGCCAGCGGGTAAGGTTTCGCCCATCGTATTTGCTTCTGGAAATAGAAAATATAGGGTAGCACTAGCTAGGATAGCACCAATGAGTTGAGCAATGATATAAGGAAGCAAATCTTTACTTGCGAATTCACCTGCTGCCCAAAAAGCAATACTGACAGCAGGATTAATATGTGCGCCAGAAATCTCGCCAATTGTGTAAATCATAGCAGTAACGATAAAACCAAAAGTCATGGCAATACCGATATGGGTCACTGCACCACCAGTAATATCGTTTATCATAATGGCGCCCGTTCCGCAAAAGACGAGGGCGAAAGTACCAATGAGTTCAGCTAGGTATTTTTTGTAATTGTCCAATTAAAAAATATTTTGATAAACGAATAATTATGAGGAAAGGATTGAGTTATTAGGTGGTTTATGGTAATTTTTTTGAACCACAGAAACACAAAGTTCAATAGGATTTTACAAAAGATTTTTTTTAAAAGTACTTTCTAAATCTAGGATATCCTAAATTTAAAATAGCCCGAATTATAAAAACTTTTGTGACCCTCTTTTGTGTCCTTTTGTACCTTTGTGGTTCAAATCCTTTTAGACCTATACCTGACTCAACACATACAACATCTCCCGACCAATATCCAAACTACGTTCCGTATATTTGTCGCTTTCCAAAGGCGTATCATCAAAAGCTTTAGGGTCCTCAAAAGGCAAAGCTAGTCTAAAATCTGCACCTGAAATAACAGGGCAACCCACATCCGCAGAAGTACAAACCATGATAGCGCCAAAATCGGAAGATGGATTTGGGGAGCTATCATATTTTTTTGAAAAAGCTTGATAGGGACTTGCTGCTTCCTGCCACTTGATTTCGTAAATAGGATTAGTTGGGGATTTGAAGGTTTTAGAAGTAATATCAAAACCTAATTTTTTCAAAGCATTGACTGCTCGAATATTAAAAGCCGTAGCTTCTGTACCGCCAGAAAACGTAGCTATTTGGGGCAATCCATAATAATCCGCAGCCACAGACAACCAAAGTTGCCCCAAATGACTTCGCCTAGAATTATGCGTACAAATGACAATGAGCTGAGGTGTTTTTTGCTGTTGATATTTATCCGCCAAATAGGTACTTAATCGATTTAATAACGCTTTACGCTCAGCAGGAATCAATGCAAACTCTTTTTCTAATTGCTGGCAGGTATTGCTTACTTTTTCTAAAATTGGAAGTGGTACATTTGGCATGGCTTCTCTATTCACTAAATCAATTGAAAAAGCAGGCATACAGATAGAAATATATTCTGTCTCCTCCTCAAATGGATTGGCATATTTTACACGACAGTTCTTTTTGATTAGGAGCGACTCCCCTGCACCCAAAATAATGGGCGCTTCTCCATCGATAATAATTTCCTTTTGTCCTCTGAACACAAAGGTGATTTCGTCAAACTCTGGTGTTTGGAAAGGTTCGGACCAACCCGGAGGTGCAATCATATGCGCCATGCTATAAGGGCCGTCATTGATGCTTGCCAATCCAAAATGTTCTCTAATAACTTTTCCATCGGTGGTAGGAACGACAAAAGGAGTCGTTTGTTTAATGTACTTTTTTGCCATAGCTAAATCTAAATAAATTGAATACTGATATTATACCCCAAAAGTCAATTAGCCCCACCAATTTACCACTTACAACTCACCACTTACCACTATTCTACTCTCCGTATAATCCTTGTTTATCTAAAAATTTTAAAATTTTCTTTTTGATGGCATCTCTTTCTTTGGTAAGGCTTAATTCTTTTTTGATGGATATTTCGTGGATTTTGATTCCTTTGGTTTTAATAGAAAAATCTTTTGGGTGGTCCCCAATAAATAAGAGGTAATCAAATTTTAATTGCTTGGCATCAGATAGGGGAATGAGTTTTTCTTTGGAAGGAATCATGTCTTCTTCCAATATTTTAGCCACTTTTTTGCTAATGGATAGCTTATCAAAGGCAGTAGTCCTAATTTTTAATTTTTGAGCAGAGTAAAAACGCAAGTAGCCTTCCGCAAATAGGCTATAATAGCCAACTTCTCCAATAACTAATACCTTCTGTTTTTTTTCCATCTCTGAATCTGACGTTTTCTCTTTTTTGGGGAAAATTTCTTTAAGCTTTAATTTAGGACTCAATTTAGAGGAATCTTTCGAGAAATTACTCCTTACGAGAAATTAGCTTTAAAAATTAAGAAATAGAATGCTTTGAATTAAAATCAGCACAAAAGTATCAGATAGGTTCTTAGGATACCAATTTTTGAAGGTTTAATTTTTAAATACGGCTACACATTTTTTAGGGCCTCCTTTTGAATGTTTTACTTTGTAAAATAATCAGTTAGGAAATGGGAAGTCAATTTTTATAAGTTAGAGATTTTACAAAATGGAA
Source organism: uncultured Saprospiraceae bacterium (assembly GCA_937974625.1). Lineage (GTDB taxonomy): Bacteria > Bacteroidota > Bacteroidia > Chitinophagales > Saprospiraceae > JAFMDF01. Next base: position 514 of record CALJVJ010000025.1, on the reverse strand, counting down.
ACGTGCATTGACTTAATATAAATTTAACCTAGACTTAATATGAATGCTGTACATTTTTTAGGTAATCTATCGTCTAGTTAATTGAAGGCTAATACTAATTCATTTAACATTTAGATAATGCACAAAAACTTCATCAATTATTCAGACCAGTCTTTTGCTAGCAAAAATAGTTGCTACTTAGACCCAAAGCGAAAAGCAATGGCGAAGTTAGCGTATAATGGCACAGCCGATGCTAAAAATACGCGGGGAGAAAGGTTGAAAAATTGGTTGTTAAAATGTTGGAACCGCCTATTCTTAGGAATTTCAAAATAGATGCAACTATTTATGATTACTCTTTCGGCTGTACCAAAGGATATTCCGCATCATATAATCCTAACTGCCGCTTTTTCCAAATAGCTCCTTCTAGAAAAACAGGATGTGGCAATCGGACATCCCAATCCCCTAATTTCTTCAGCAAAGCCTTTGTTTTTTCTATCTCTTTTAAAGCTAGATTATTTTGTTCTGTAATATCACT
>CALJVJ010000024.1 GCA_937974625.1 uncultured Saprospiraceae bacterium | reverse complement strand
CCATCTAAACTGTAAGTAAAGGGGGCTTTTCCTCCTATTGGCGCAATGCTTAGCCCACCGTCTGAATCACCAAAACAGGTTACGTCCATAGGTGTTGCCGTACCTGCTAAGGCATCAGGTACTTTCAGTTCAAAGGATTCTGAAAAAACGCATCCATTTTCATCTTTCAATTCTATATCATAAATTCCAGATGGTATGCCTGTTAATTGAGGGGTCATGCTACCATTGGACCAATTATAGCTTAATTCACCTGTTCCACCAGTTGCTAAGATATTGATTTGGCCATTAGCATCTCCTATGCATAAATTAGGCGTTAAGTCAAAATCGGTTATGGCAATCGGATTTGGTTCATGGATGGTGTCTGTTACGGTTACGGAACATCCATTATCGTCCATTAAGGTGTAAGTGTAAATGCCAGCCGTTAAATCGATTGCATTATTGGCAGTTGTATTCAAGGCATTGGCACTCCAACTAGTACTCGTTATATTGCTAACATTATTAATTGCCTGCACATTTATTTGACCGTCTTGTAGCCCAAAACAACTAATATCTGTTTTGGCTAAAATAACACTAATGGCTTCTGGTGATTCTAGAAATCTTGATAGGGTTTGGGCACATCCATTTTGGTCTGTTACGGTAACCTCATAGTTGGTACTTCCAGCTAAATTATCGATAATATTTTGGTTAATAGCGGGTGCGGTACTCCAATTGATTTGGTAATTGTTTGCTATCCCATTTCCTGTTCCACCAGTAATTGGGGTAAGGGCAAGTCTACCATCTGAAACATCCGCACAAGAAGGTTTGGCCTCAAGGATAGAATAAGTTATGGAATCATGTTCCACAATGGTCAAGGTATCGACTATTTGACAATTATTTTCATCGGTTATGCTGACAAAATGCCGACCAGCCATTAAATCATTGGCGATATTTTGTGTGCTACCCGAACTCCAATTATATATATAATTACTACCCGTTCCTCCTTCAGTTGTTAAGGTAACTCGATTGGTATTTTGCTTAAAACAAGCAGTATCCGTTTGTAAAAAACTAGTTGAAATCGGGCTGTTAGGTTGGGTGACTTCGATATCACCTTCCGCAGTACAACCTGTTCCGTCAGTTATCAACACCGTGTAATTTCCTGCTGGTAAATTAAGGGCAGTACCATCGGTTTGGGCTTCGCTGTCATTCCATAAGTAAGAATAAGGTTGAGTGCCACCCCCCGTAACTACGACTCTCGCTGCACCTTCTTTTTCATCGAAACAATTGTTATCACTTTTACTTAATTGGAAAGTAATCGGTGGCCTCTCTGCTAGGCTTATTGAAACGGGGAGAATAGTACATCCATTAAGGTCAGATACACTTAAGACATGGTCTCCAGCCGTAACGCCAATAAAAGGATTGGCAGCAGATTGGTTATTGTCCCAATTGACCGTGTAAGGTTGACTACCTCCTGAGATAAAAGCTTCTAGTTGTCCATCATTTCCATTATTACAAAGTGGTGCGATTTGATTGATACTGTCCACTTGTAGTGGCATTGGACCTTCCACTAGTGCGGTATCTAATTGTTGACAACCATTCGCATCTTGAATCGTGACTGCATATCTTCCAGGTAATAGATTGTCATTTGTGGCATTGTTGGTTCCATTTTCCCAAAGGAAGCTTAGATTTCCTGTCCCACCCGTTGCATTGGCAGTCACCCCTCCGTCTGACCTGTTATGACAGGTAGCAGGACTAGCATCAAAACTGACGGTAATTGCATTGGAAGGTTGTATTAAAATGGATTGGATGGCTTCACAACCATTAAAATCCGTTACCGTGACTTGATAGGTTTCAGCGGATAAATTGTTGGCTGTTTGAGTGGTTTGGGCTAATGGGTCATCCCATTTAAAAGTAAATGGGGCGGTACCACCTAAAAAGAAAACCGTAGCGGAACCATCCGATTCGCTATTACAAGATGGCGAACTAGAACTGATTGAAATTGCCAAGGCATTAGGAGCGGTAATTGCTTTTTGAACTTCTTTTTCACAACCATTATTATCTGTGACCGTCAAGAAATAAAGGGCTTCTTTCAAACCAAAAGTAAATTGATTGGTTTGTCCAGTGCTCCATTTATAATTATAGGGTGCAATCCCACCTGCTACATCGGCTAATAAGGCGGCATCCGTTTCTCCAGGACAGGATAAAGGCTCCTCTAAAAAGTCAACGTCTAATTCATCAGGCTGGGAGACGCTTATTGTTTGTTGGGTTCTACAATTATTGCCATCTTCTACGATTACGTTATAATCTCCAATATCTAAGCCTACCGCTGCTGAACCAGTTTGCCCATTGTCCCAGGCAAAAGCATAGGGTGGTGCACCTCCTGTAACTTTTACCGTTGCTTCCCCATCTGCCATCCCAAAGCAAGTGACTGGCTTTTCAGACGCTAAGGCCTGTAATGCGGCTGGTTCAAATATTTCTAAGGTATCCACTGCTTCACAATTTTGACCATCAGCAACGGTTACATAGTATTCTCCGCTTGAAAGATTGCCGATAGACAGACTTTGGTTACTCGTATGTCCCCACGAAAGTACTCGGAAATTTCCAACGCCTCCCGAAGGTAATACCGTAGCCATTCCATCATTATCACCAAAACAATCGAGGTCCTCGGTCTCAAAACTAATAGCAATTTTAGGCGGTTCGGTGATACTAAAAGTGATGGTGTCTGCACAAGTCTGTACATCCTCTACCAATACTGTATAACTGCCTTTGCCTAGATTTGAAAAGGTGTTACTGGTTTGCGAAGTTTCATTATTTAGGGTGTAAGTATAATTTCCATCTCCTCCTGTGGCATTAATTTCTACTGATGCATCTTCAACTTGGTGGCAAGAGGTGACTAAATCGTTGCTTCCTATAGTGGTGTTTAAATCACAGAACTTATATCTTACTGCTCGACTAGTAAACTTGGTCGTGCAAGAAAATTCGTCGTATACTCCTCTAATTTGCACATTAAATGGCGTATTTTGTTGTAAATTTTCAAAAATGTGGTATAACTCCCCATTAGTTGGCATCCAGTCTACACTATTTGTGCTAATCTCATAACTATCTGCTCCTATGATTGGGTCCCAATTGATTAATAATTGACCGTTTTCGAGGCTAAAATCACTAATATTCATAACAATTTCATCAACACCTAATACTTTAATTTGTAGGGTGTCTTTCACGATACATCCTTCAAAATCCTTTTCTAAGACGTAAAAACTGGTGGAGGAAGGGGACGCAGTAGGATTGGTACATGTGGTACAACTTAAGTTGTCGGAAGGGGACCAAGTAAAGGTAGCCCCACCTGGTGCGAGGAAGGTCATCGACCAACTTTTCAACACATTAACATCTGTACTAGCGGCTCCTGCATCATCGGATAGTTTGAGTGTCCAAACCCCGTTTATATCCGTACCTGCTAAATTATCAAATGACTCTTCTGGCAAATAATCTCCTGTAAATGGGCCTGCTGATGGTTCGGTAATAGACCTTGTTGCATTTGCTGTAAAGCAAGTGCTCAAATAGCCATCATTTCGACCGCCATTTTCAGAAGAAAGATTTAAATGGACGCCATTCGGTGAAATTAAGGTAATGGCTAAATCTGAATTAAATTCAGAAGTCAAATCTAGGCAAACTGAAATAAGATTACTACCATCTAGTTTAATTTCTGTAGTAGGAATATTGCTTATCTGCAATGGACTTTCGAAGGCGTTTTCAGGCGGATTAGTAGTGTTTGAGAACGATTGGTCAGGGAAAGTTTGAAAGGTTTGAACTCCTAATACAAATGGGTCAATTGTGCTTTCTAAATTAATACTTTCTCCTTGACAAATGGTTAAACTATCTTTTTGAAAAAGATTTTTATCACAATTCAGACATTCAGGATGATTGTTGGGCAAAACCATAAACTGAATAGCCGTATCGTGAGAACAACCAAAATCATCCATTGCTTCTAATACAAAATTGGCTTCTCCAGCGCTACTCGGTTGAATGGTTATTTTATCCCTTGCGTAATTTATAATATCTGCATGATTTTGCCATTGGAAAGTTTCAATACTGGTTTGAAAAGTCTCTAAATCCGGGTATAAATTTGGATTGATATCTAAACTCCAAGAAAAAATAGTTCCATTATCTTGTTCCCATAAATCAGTAACCGTTATCACCCAATCTCCATTCAATGGACAACCCAATAAGGCTTCTAAACTTTCAAAAGAATTAAACTCTCCTGCTGGTAAATTATAAGTTTCGTTAGGGCTGCTATTGTCATTATCATTGGCAAATTCCGTCATCGTTCCATTGTTGGAGGTGGGCGACCAACAATATTCTGAACCTATTCCTGCAGTTGGGGTAATCCCATCATTATCTTCTGGTATTCCAAGGTAAACTTCTTTATTGATGACTGCTTGATTTTGTAGTAAAACGGTATTGCCACTTGGACAAGTTATCCTAATTTCCATATCGTGCAACCACGAGTGTTCCATGTTTACACAGATGGATTGTAGGTCACTAATATCGTTTAAAACTTGTCCAGATTTGAAATCTGTAAATCTAATGCTCGTTTGATACGAGGCACCATTTCCGTCAGGTAAACTAATAGAGTCGGACCGAATTCCACTGAATAAAAATGCACCATCTTGGTTACAAATTTCTATTGGAGAAGTTTCATTATCATCCCCTAAACCACTGGCTAATGTCAGGGTGTCGCCGAGGCAAATTGCATCTGGAATATCTGCAACTTTGAATAATGGCTTTGGCGCAACTCTAACTTTTTGAAGGGCAAAATTGGCATTGGTGCAACCAAATTGGTCGATTATATTTAAGATAGCTCTATAACCACCAGATTTTTCATAAACATGACTTACATTATTACCAACTGCAAAATTGCCATCTCCAAAATCCCATTCAAAAGTACTCGTCGCATCACTGTGGGCATAGACTAAATCATTTTGAGGAAAACTACCTGAGCCGTTAAAAAATACCCGTTCTCCCTGACAAATGTCTATCCAACCTCTGTCAACTGGAATAGATGGTGGAGTTGTCTGTTCAATTTGTGCATCAATTAATTGACAAGCTGGAATACAATCAATATTGGCTTCCCAGCCATTGCCTACTTCGATAGAATTACTCGTAAAAGTTACCGTAATACAGCCTGTATTATTAGCTGCGGTAGCTTGGACTATAAAAGGAAAGCCATTGTAAAAGGACTCTGCACAAAGGATGGAGTCTGCTGAAGTATCTAAGCCATCAAAAAAACATAATTTATCGCCTGGCCCTAAATCAATTTGAGAAAAGGTCAACCGAATATGTGTACCTACCAAGGGATTTTTACAAATAGTAGTTTGAAAGTTTTCATTATTTCCATAATCATCGGTGCTACCACCACTATCTGAAAAGAAACCACCACAGTCGTTTATCAAAAGGAGATTCTCATCCATTTGATAGTCCTGTCCATAGGCAGTCATATTCCAAAATAATAGTAAAATAATAGTAGCTCTTATCATTTAATCAATTCTCCTGTTCATTAATGCTTGACCCTTATACGGTTTTGGGGGGAAGTCGTATTTTTCAGTCTTATATTAGGTGAGTACTTTTAAATAATGATTTTATTTTTTATAGAAAAAAGGTAGTTTATGAAAGTATATTTTTTGGACTGATTCATAGTGTTTTATTCTTATGCTGCTTATGTAATTATAATGATAATATAGACAAATGTAAGTTATCTAGTTTAATAAAAAATCAATTATCTCTCCAAAGTTTACATGCTAGCAGACAAACTTGATTTTATTTGACAATTCAGGTCTTTTTCAAGGGGAAATTCTAGATTCTGCGCTACTTTTTTTTAGTTTTGAATACAATTAACGGAGTTTCACTATAATTACTATTTAACAATCATTCATGCGGCAATGTATCTTATTTTTTTTCTTTCTTTTTCTGCTTTTGCCAACGCATTTATTGGGACAACCCGAAAACGATAATTGCACCAATGCTATTGCCTTGAATTCTATAAATGGTGGCTGTTATTTTAATGCAAACTTAATCAATGCGACTAAATCCTTACCAGCCGAAAATTGTAATAGTGCTTTGGTGCAAGATATTTGGTTTTCCTTTATTGCCGATTCTACTTTTCACCGAGTTTCTGTAAACCCTTCGAGTGGTATGGATGCTGTTTTGGAAGTTCGAAGTGGAGATAGTTGTAATGGTGATTTTTTAGCTTGTATAGACCAAGGTGGGGGAGATGGGGCAGTAGAGAATCTAGCTTTAAATAATTTAGTGAAAGGAAATACCTATTTCATCAGAATTTATGATTTTACAGGTTCAGGTATCAAACCAAGCACTTGGCAATTAGACGTATGTGTTTCAGGTTTTGAGCCTACGGAAGTACCTGATATTCAATTGATTAATCCAAAAGGTGGTGAGACCTTTGAGGCAGGAAGTATTTTAACCGTTCAAGCAGAGGTGAAAGGGGTTATTTCTGGAAAAGAAGTGGCTTTTTCTAAAGATAATGGAGCCTCTTGGGAAATAATTTGGCAGTCTTCGAGTCCTAATCCGTTCTTTGAATTTGATTGGTTTGTACCTAGTATAAATGCGGAAAAATGTTTAATTAAAACCACCATTTTTCAATTAGGAGAAGCGTATGAAGCTATCAATGAACAACCATTCCGTATCACTACTAATCCGAATCCACAATTTCAATTAAGCCAAGAATTAAGCCATCTTTACTGGCCTTTTTATAATCCATCTATTATTGAACCAAATGATTTCCACATACCTAGCGAATGGCAAAACCAAGAGGATGGCGTACTAATTACTAGCGATGATGTGGTCAATACTTGGTTTTTTTTCAATGACCATTATTGGCAAAATAGTGGAAGATGGCATCATTCAGGAGATAACTGTTTTGCCCAAGATTGGAATTTCATAAATGGTGGAAATTCAGATTGTCGAATGTACTTTTTTTCGCCTATGGCAGGTAAAGTTTTATTTCAAAAAGATGCTTGTTTAAACTTTAATTGTGGGAATCCCACTTGCACTAGTGGTTGTGGAAATTATATAGTGGTACAGTCAATTGATGACCCTTCTTTTGCCTATAGAGCTTGTCATTTTAGTGAGTTGAATGACGACATTGTAGTGGGGGATGTCATAAATGCAGGTGATTTGATAGCTAGAGTAGGGAACGAAGGGAGTTCTAGCGCTGCCCATGTTCATTTTGTTTTGTATAAAAATTTATCGGAAGCAGATATCGCAACCCTAGCAGTTGGAGCCACTTTGAGTTCCAATAGCGACCCAAGTATCAATCCCGCAAATTTATCTGATTTATGTTTTGATAAGGCGGCTAATTTTAGATTTGATGTTCGGCTGGATAATCCAATTACCCATATTCCTCCGGTAGATTTTCAACCTGTCCTTGAACTTAAATTGTTTCCAAATCCTAATAATGGGCAGTTTAATTTATCTTTGAATGCCAATGCCAATCAATTTATGATAATTGAGGTATTTGACTCGATGGGCCAACGGGTGTTTTTTACTAAAAAAACAACTTATCTAAAAGATTCGAATGTAAAAGTGGAATTGGGAAACGCTGTAGCGGGAATGTATGTTATTCGTATTAGGTTCGACCAAGAATTAATTCAGAAAAGGATAATCATCACTAACTAAAGTGCTGTAAATAAATAAAGTAAACAAAGGCCTATTAGTTTTAAAATGTTTTCTTGAAAGTCATCCATAGTTTGATTAGTTATTTTATAGTAGGAATGCAAAGTTGATGCCATTATAATTAAAATATTAATATTTGAATAAAATATATTTTAAATTCTTTCACCTTTCAAATTATAAGATGTTATACCCTTATAAAAATAGCTCCAATTTTTTTATAGCCCTTATTTTTAGTCTTGTAGGTAGTTGTTTGATAGGGTGTAAATCTGCATCAAATGAATCTGATACAGGGATAGCTGCCCAGTTTGCTATTACGAATGTATCTGTTTTGTCAAAAGAGGCGGATAAATTTATAGCGAATCAGACGGTTTTGTTAAATGAAGGAAAAATTGTAGGGATTGGAGATAAAAAACCGTCCGAATCAGCCACTATCATTGATGGAACTGGAAAATTTCTAATTCCAGGCTTAACCGAAATGCATGCGCATATTCCAGTGGCAACGGATGGAAATGATAGTTTAGTCAAAGAAACCTTGTTTCTATATTTATCTCAAGGCATCACCAATATTAGAGGTATGCTGGGAAATCCTTATCATCTGGGACTAAGAAAAGACGTAGCAGCTGGAAAAATATTAGGTCCTAGAATTTATACCTCTAGTCCTTCTTTAAATGGCAATTCCATAAAAACTCCCGAAGAAGCTAGGACAAAAATTACGCAATACCAAAAAGACGGCTACGATTTTTTAAAAATACATCCTGGAATTAAGTTGGAAGTTTGGGAGGCGGTAGAGGCGACTGCCAATTCCGTTGGGATTCCCTATGCAGGACATGTGCCAGTGGAAGTTGGAATCCGTCGTGCTGTTGCTGCTCAATATAAGACAGTAGACCATATAGATGGCTATTTAGAAGGTTTAGTGCCCGCATCTGCTAATGTGGACCCAACAAAAAATGGATTTTTTGGGTATGAATTTACAGATTTAGCTGACCCATCTTTAATAGATGAATTAGTAGACCAGACAGTAGCTAATAATGTTGGAATTGTAGCGACTCAAAGTTTGTTTACTCGTTGGTTTTCTCCGACAGCACCAGAAATATTAGGAAATGAACCCGAAATGAAATATATGGCTCCCAAAATGCTATATACTTGGCGTCAAAGCAAAACCCAGTTAATAGGTAATGAAACGTATGATGCGCAAAAATGGGAAAGATATATAACACTTCGCAAAAGTATATTGAAAAAAATGGAGGAGAAAGGGGTTACTTTTTTATTGGGCTCCGATGCACCTCAAGTTTTTAATGTGCCGGGGTTTTCCATTCATCATGAATTAAAAGCAATGAGTGATGCAGGAATATCCAATGAAAAATTACTTAAAGCTGGAACGGTTAATCCAGCCAACTTTTTTGATGCAAAAGGAGTGTATGGAACGGTTGAAAATGGTGCTGCTGCGGATTTAGTTTTATTATCAGCGAATCCATTAGCTGATATTGCGAATGCTCAAAAAATTGAAGGAGTTATGGTTGGCGAAAATTGGTTGCCTAAATCGAAAATTGACCAAGAATTAGCAGCTATTGCTAACCGATATGCTGAATAATCCAATAGGCTTTACTATAATTTTCTACGTGTCCAGCTAGTATCTAGTATCAAATTCAACATTTTCACCAAAGTGGGCTAAAATTTGAACCTGATTTTGACACTTGAACCTCAACTTGAAATAGTACCTTAAGACTACATTCTCATAAAAATATACATTGTAAAATAGGTCTTACAAAAAAAAACAATATACAAGTAATTGATTCTCAATCAACCTATTAGTGGTAAATTATATTGGTAAAAACAATATGTTCGAACTTGTATCTCAATGCTTGTATTTCTGTTCTTTTTGTAATAAAATTGTTGTTAGAAAAGAAAACTACACATCCCAACGTGATTATTAATGACACAATAATGGGTTAATTTATCTTAGATAATTAGCTTGTTAAAAGGAAAAAGTAAAGCTAGAAACAATCATTTATCTGCGAGGATACAGTTGATGTTTTTGCTTTGGAACTAATTTTTCTACCCCACTTACTTATTGATAAAAATTACCTTAGTGTAATTTTTGCATCCCCTCCATTTATAGCGATAATTATTCCTACAATTTAGCTCAACTTTGTTGAGGTTAATGGTTTAATTATTGTAGTTCCCGAGCGACAAACATTGTTGATTTTAAAACTTCTAGCAAACATACTACACAAGTAATGGAACTTACATACTACTTAAGCATACTATGGAGAAGAAAATGGCTAATTTTACTATCTGCAATCCTTGCAGGTGTTCTTGCCTATTATATAGTATCTCTTAAACCTCCAATTTACAAGTCTGAGACCATTCTTTCTACAGGGGTTATTGACCCAACGGGTATCAATCCTGGAAAAGACAATCCTTTTATCCAACAATTGCATATTAAAATGAGTTTTAACAACTTAATTCAATACGTGACTTCACGTAGTTGTATTAATTTGTTGACTTTTCATTTATTAAACCACGATTTAGACCCAGATGAATTTGGTGATGGTCCGTTTAGACAACCTGAAGTTATAGCTAGTTATGATGAAGCATCAATTGATTCTTTAAATAATCTACTATCCACCAAACTAGCACAACTTAAACCAGAATTTGACCGACCAGAAGATGAATTATATTTTAATAAGATTGCTAAAGATTTTGAATATGACTATGACAAGTTAAAAGAAGACCATCTTCAGATTCAACGGATGGGAGAGACGGATTATGTGAAAATTTCATTTACCTCTGAAAATCCTGAATTGTCCGCTTTTGCAGCTAGTAAATTTAGTAATTCTGTTATTGATTATTTTGAGTCAAAAAGAACGAGTGAAACAGATGAGGCGCTAGAATATTTAGGCAGGTCCGCACAAGCTAAAAAGGATAAATTAATCGGTAAACAAAATGATTTAAAATCCTATAACTCTGGTAATCAATTAGTTGATTTAGTATCCCAGAGAGAAGCTACGGTAAGTCAAATCAGAGATTTAGAACAACAAAAAAGTAATGCCCAAGCTGCTATTAATGCGAATGAGGCAACCATAAAGGATTTAAAGAAATTGATGGGAGACGATTCTCCAAATGATGCAAAAGCCATTACGGTTGATTCGGATGATTCGGATAATGCGGCTATCATTCAATTAAACAGAAAAATTGTCAATTTAAAGGAACAAGTAGCAATGTACACCAATAATTTAATTGATAATATTGGGAATAAGCGAAAGAATGAATCTTCTTTAAGATTGGTTAAAAAACAATTGACAGAAGATATGAAGGCTTTGTCTAGGTTACAAAAGGAAAAAGTCAAAGAGAAAGAGGAAACAGAGGACCATACCCAGGAAAATGAACTTTTTGATAGACACCTTTCCGCTACGATTGACTTAACGAATGCCAAAGAGGAGATGGCAATTATAGATGAGAAGTTAATAGAATTAAGGGCTAGGTCAAGTAGTTTTGTTTCTAATCAGGCATATGTAACGAATTTAGAAAGAGAAATTAATATTGCAAAAGAAGATTATGAAATGGTCGTGAGAAGGTTGGAGTTAGAACGTCTAGAAACCAAAAGTTTAGACAGTCCTTTTACTATTATTGAACACGCGCAAATACCTGAAAAAGCAGAATCTGATAAGAAACTTTTATTTACAGCATTTTCTGGAGTTGTTGGCGCTTCAATGGCAACTTTCTTTATTTTCTTGTTAGCCTTTTTGGACAATACCATGCATTCTCCAAATCAATTTAAGTCGTTTACTGGATTACCACTTATTGGAAGCGTTGTAAAAATTAATAACAAAAAATTAAATTTACAGGAATTATTTGCTGGTGATACTAAGAATCAGGTCATGGAGAAATTCAAGGAGTTGATTCGGGACTTGAGGTTTAATCTGGAAAAAATAAATGAAGGGAATATCTTTTTGATAACCAGCCCAAGAGAAGACGAGGGTAAATCTTTTTTAATTACTGTTTTAGCCCACGCCTTATTATTGAAGCAGAAAAAAGTATTGGTAATTGATACCAATTTTAAAAGAAATACCCTTTCTACTTGGGCAGATAAGGCATTACCTGGTAGTATTGGGAATCACCAATTATTGGTAGATGCCAAATTAACTGAACATTTTGCGGTGACTAGTATTAAGTCTCCTTTTAACAATACACCGATTGAATCTATCAGTAATTCTGGTAGGTCTCAATCTCCATTAGAGGGATTGAATGAAGAAGAATTCCAATTGTTTTTAAGAAGATTATCAGAAAAATACGACTATATTTTCATGGAAGGCGCAGCATTAAATGAATATGCCGATACTAAAGAGTTGATTGATTTTAGTGATAATGTATTGGCGATTTTTAGCTCAGACTCTACCATGAGACAAGCAGATAAAGACTCCATAGCCTTTTTAAATGGTTTAGGGGACAAGTTTGGTGGTTCGATTTTAAATCGAATTAACCGAAAAAATATGGGATAATTTAGTTAGGTATTGTCAATTTTTAACAATCCTAATAATTAGACAAGCGCTAACTGAAAAATCCACACAAACACAGCGATGCAAAAAGACAACACTAAAAGTTACTGGTTAATTTCCGGTCTCTACGCCTTTTTTGAAAAAGGCGCCAGCTACCTGTTTGGGTTTGGTAGTGTATTTATATTATTTAGAGTTTTAGATAAGGATACAGCAGGTGTTTGGTTTCTATTTTTGATGGTTGCTTCTTTTTTAGAGGTTTCTCGAATGGGGCTAATTCAAAATGGACTCATTAAATTTTTGTCTTCTGAAGATAAAAGCGAACATGGAAAAATAAGTACTGCTGCCTTCTGTTTGAATCTTGGAGTTGCACTTATTTTTGCTGTATTTTTATTGATTTTTGCACCTTTTTGTGGTGAAATATGGGACCCTTCTATTATTCCCCTCATCCGAATTTATGCGATTACTACTTTGGTTTTAACCCCAATGTATCATAGTAATTTTATCCTCCAAGCCAACTTATCCTTTCGCGGTATTTTTATGAGTAATACCTTTCGCCAAGGTTTATTTTTCCTATTATTATTATTCCTTTGGTTAACAGGTAGAAGTATTGAACTTGTTCAATTAGCTCAATTTCAAATACTTACTGCTATTGTTGGAAGTATAATTGCTGTAATATATGCATGGTCTTTCTTAGATTTTGCAAAAATAATAGACCGTAGTTGGATTAAAAAGTTATTGAATTTCGGAAAATACGCAGTCTCTACTAATTTGAGTATGCAGCTATATAAGAATATGGACCAAATGATGCTGGGTGGAATGATATCCACCGCTTCAGTTGCTATTTATAATTTGGCTATTCGTATTACCAATTTAATGGAAGTTCCCACATTTTCGGTGGCGGCGGTTGTCTTTCCAAAAAGTGCCAGAGAAATGGTCTTGAATGGAAAAGCTGGGGTAAAAAAAATGTATGAGCAATCTGTTGGAGCAATTTTAGCTTTGTTAATTCCGATTATTCTCTTTGTAGAATTTTTTCCTGAAATTATAATATTAATTATTGCAGGAGAGGAATATTTACCCACCGTTCCATTATTAAGATTAACCATTTTGTTTGGTTTATTCTTGCCTTTTGGTAGTCAAATGGGAACAGTATTAGATTCAATAGGTAAGCCTAATATCAATTTTTATTGTACAGGCTTTGGCTTTTTGCTAAATATTGTTTTTAACTACCTCTTCATTAGTTGGATGGGGATTATGGGAGCAGCTTATGGAACTTTATTAACCTATTTTATACAGTTTATTATTACTCAGATAATCTTGTATAAAATATTGGATGTCAGGACTTTAAATGTATTTAAATATATGTGGGAGTTCTATCAAAAAGGATTTGAATTAGTAAAAAATAAATTTAATCATTTTTTTCATAAACCTAATATTGCCTCTAATTTCCCCCCTAATCAAGGCAAAAATTAGCCCTTTGAAAGCTGACAACTACAATTCTTAATTAGGTAAGTTGTTATCAGCCAACAACATCCCCCAAACATCCCCCAGATTCGTATTAATAAATTTAAAAAAGAGTTATGGGGAGGATTAACCATGTTTTTAGGCGAATGTGTAATGTAGTTGCAACGCCATTTGTGCAAGTTGGATTTTTAGGTAAGGTATTAGATGTTTTTTATCAGGAATACCAATTTAATAAGATAGTCGCAACTCAACGGAATGTCCATCGAAAATTGAAAAATAATTTTGAGGATGCAAAAGTGAAGTATGGCCCTTTTCAGGGACTAAAATATCCAGAATTAGCTGGATTTGGAAGTGAGTTGTACCCCAAATTATTGGGATGCTATGAAGTAGAACTATTCGATTGGGTCGAACGAATTCGCCCAAACAACTATGATAAAATTGTAAATATCGGTTGTGCAGAAGGATATTATGCGGTAGGCCTAGGATTGATGTTTGAAAATGCACGGGTTTACGCTTACGATTTGGCTGAAAGAGCGCGTGAATTATGTACTGCAATGGCCAAAGTGAACGGAATTGCAGATAGAATGAATGTTTTTAGTAAATGTACCGCCAATACCTTGAATAAGCTAGATTTTGGAGAACGCTCTTTAATTGTTTGTGATTGTGAAGGGTTTGAAATGGAATTATTTAAATCAGAAGTGATGGACAATATCAAAAATTGTGATATTCTAATTGAATTGCATGATTTTATCAATCCAGATATTTCCAATAAAATGCTTCCCCTTTTTGAAGAGACCCACAATTTGGTCATTTACAGAAGTATGGATGATGAATTGAAAATAATTCAACTAAGTGAAAAGTATAAAGAATTACAAAAACTAACGCATTTCGAAAAGAAAATCGCTTTGGGTGAATTACGACCAACTACTATGGAATGGGCGTTTTTAACCCCTAAAAAGGCTTTCTCAATTTCTGTACCTAGGCGAACAGAAATGGAAAGAAATCTAATTGAAAAAGTTGGGTAAAAGCACAAGAAAAATTAAGTAAATAATTAAACTATGACAGAATCTTTATTATTGGAAGGCTTAAATTATGCAGAACAAAACTTTCTGGATGAAAATGCGGACCATTTAAAAGTAGATAAACGATTGGTTCGTAGCCTTCTTGACCTAGATGGTAAACGAATTATGGATTTTGGCTGTGGTATGGGTGGCATGACTTTATGGTATGCTAAGAATTGGGATTGTGAAGTACATGGCGTAGATATTGACGGTCATCATATCCAAGTGGCGAACCAAATTAAAGCGAAGCATAATATACAAAATGTGCACTTCGCTAAGCGAAATGTGATTGAAGACCCATTGGATGGCAAGTTTGATTTTGTGTTTTTAAATGATGTGGTGGAACATATCCCATTAGATATTTTGCAGAATATTTTTTTACAATTAGAAAAAATATTAGCCCCTGATGGAAAGATTTTTGTCTCCTATCCGCCTTGGAAAAGCCCTTATGCTTCTCATTTGAATCATGTGATTAAAATTCCTTGGTGTCAATTTTTACCAAAATCTACCTTAGATGGATTGATTGAAAAAAATAATCACCCAATTGTAGGAGAATTAGAAAGTGATTTAAGGGAGGCTTATGATGGACTGAATCATATGACGCATGAGAAAATTTCGAAGGTGGTCGCCAATACAAGCTTAAAACAAGTTTATCGAAAAAGTCATTGCATACTAAATAGATTGCCTTTATTAGAAGGGGTTCCATTTAGAATATTTCCATTGAATTACTTGATTACTAAAGAGTTTTTAATGGTAGGGAAATAGGTGTAGTTGTAAGTGATTAGTTGTGAGTGGTAAATCTAGCTCACGCTATTAACCACTTGCCACAAACCACTCACAACTAAAAAAAATGGGAGATTACGACATCATACTGTACACTTTGTTTCCGACAGATAATATCTATTCTTCGGTCTCGCTATCTATGGCTAAGGAATTTGCTAAAAACAACCGTGTTTTTTATGTAAATAAACCTTACTCAGTTAAAGATTTTGTATCCAATTTGAATAATAAAAAGGTTCGAGAACGAGCACCAAAGTTATTAACGAATCGGATTCAATATGAAACTTTAGAGAAAATCCCTCAAAATTTTGTGGCTGCCACGCCGCCTCTTTCCTTACCCATCAATTGGTTGCCAGTAGGAAAGACTTATAATTATTTGCAAGATTATAATAAGAGCGTGGTGCTGAAAACCGTCAAAAAATTTATTAAAGATTATAAAATTAAAAAATACATTTATCTCAATTGTTATAATCCTTATGGCGCTGCGGTTTTACCAAAGTCCTACGGTGCGGCTTTAAATGTTTATCAAAGTATTGACGACATCAGTCAAAATGATTACACGGTTAAACATGGATTAAGCCTTGAGAATGAGGCGATTAAGCAAGCTGATGTTACTTTGGTTACCTCAAAAGAATTGTGGAATTTAAAATCTAAAATATCTAAGGATACATTTATTTTAAATAATGCAGTAGATAACACGGTGTTCAAAAGGACACTAACAGAGACTTTTCCAAAACCAAAAGAGTTGGAAGGTAGAACGGGTAAAGTGGTAGGCTTTATAGGGAATTTAGATGAATTGAGGGTGAATTATCCGTTGATTAAAAAGGCAGCATTAGCGCATTCCGACAAGACATTTTTGTTTGTTGGACCTCTTAATAATACAGAGTACTTAGAATTAGGTTTACCTGATATTCCAAATATCATTTTTGCTGGTGGTAAAAATTTATACGAATTACCGCAGTATCTTCAGCATATGGATTGTTGCTTGATTCCTTTTCTGTGTAACACATTGACGAGAAGTATTTACCCTTTAAAAATAAATGAATATTTATCTGGTGGAAAACCAGTCATTGCGACTAACTTTTCAGAAGATATTCAAAGTTTTAAGGACCAAATATATTTGGCTGATTCGGATGAGGCTTTTGTTAGACTAATTGATGATGCCTTATCACCACAAAGTGAACAGGCGACAAAAGATAGAATTGCCTTAGCGGAATCAAACACTTGGACGGCTAGAATTAGCCAATTTTGGGATATTATGACACCTTATTTAAGCTAGGAAAATTTAGTTTTTCATAACTACTAATACTAAAAGACAAACATTGTGATACCAAAAATTATTCATTATTGTTGGTTTGGAACAAAACCAATTCCGGATGATTATCAAGGATATATTGATGGTTGGAAAAAGCTAATGCCTGACTATGAAATTGTGCTTTGGAATGAGGCGAATAGTCCAATGCATTTACCTTATTTACAAGCAGCATTAAAATATAAAAAGTGGGCGAACCTTTCTAATTTTGTTCGAATTTATGCGCTTTATCACCAAGGTGGGATATATATGGACACGGATATGGAGGTTTTAAAACCTTTAGAAGAATTTCGACAATATGGTAGTTTTTTAGGACTTGAATTGGGCGAAAAGAATGACAAAGACATCATTGTCAATAATGCCATTTTTGGTGCCGAAAAAGGGCACCCGTTTATTGAGAGATGTATGGATTTTTATCTGCAACATTTTGATGGGCGAGATAGCGCATTGGATTCTTCTCCTTATTTGGTTACTCGGTTATTGAAGGAGGCAGGTATGCACAAATATGGTCGCCAAAATGTAGGAGGCGTAGAATTATTTCCAAAAGAATATTTTTATCCGTATCACATTACTGAAAAATTTACGCCAGAATGTGTCAAAGAGAATACTTATACTATTCATCATTGGGGCTATTCTTGGGGAACGAAACCATTTTCTTATAGATTAGAGCATCTCAAAAAAGTAACTAAGGATAAATTATACAAAACCCTGCCAGTGCATCAAAAGGGTTACTTAAAGCATGGCAAGTTAGTGCGTGATGTATTAAAGGGAGGTACGGTTAAAGCAGGCCCATTTGAAGGTGTAGAATTGCCCTTGTCTAAAGAATATGAATCTGCTAAGTTACCCTTGAAATTATCAGGTATTTACAAAGAAGAACTACAGTTAATTTTATATCAATTGACAAATAGAGCGTATAAAAATATCTACTTCAATGGAGCGCATTCAGCCTATTTTACTAAAGGATTAGCGAAATTATTTCCAGATGCGACTATCAAAGATTTGTCTGAAGAAAAAGAGAGTCATTTGCTCGTGAATACATTAGCCACCAATTCTTTATTGGTGACTAATAGTGCTTTGGCTAGTCAAATGGCTGAGGATATTTCCATACTACCTAAAGGTATTGATGTTGTCTTAGAATTCAGATACCATCTACCAACTGCTAAAAAGGAACAGCTTAGTGAAGCAATTGATGCAAATCAAGAGTTGCATTGCGTACCAAGTAAATTAAATTATCAATACGAACAAAACGCTTTTTTACAAAACTACCCTTTAAAAGAAATTGAAGCGCACCTTAAAAAGGAGGTCACAGACGTACATGAGTGGGTCGTAATAAAGCGGAAATAATGATTAGTAAAATAGAGTAGTCTCTATGCATAAAAAATAAACGATGAACGATAGATTTCAAGATGTAAAACTTACACCAAAAGACCGCTTTATAGAATTTTTAGGAAATGCATTTGCCATTCTCCTCTTATTAGCTTTCTTTATAAAAATAGTAATATTTTAAAATGATGAATAGATTTTCAACACCAGATTGGGTTAAAAGACATTATTTTGATTTTCGAGATTATGATAGGGTTTCAACGGCTCAAATTGAAATAATTAAGAAAGGTTTGGCGAAGTTTAAAGTTGCCAACCCTGTTGCTTCTATTGTCATTCCAGCTTATAACGAAGAGGAGAATTTATTAAGTACGTTGTCTTCTTTTGCGGATATTCAACCTGAAGTACCAACGGAATTATTAATAGTCAATAATAATTCCAATGACCGTACACAAGAAATTTTGGACCGATGTGGAGTGAACTCTATTTTTCAACCTAGACAAGGGAGAACCTACGCACGCCAATTAGGATTAGAAACGGCTAAAGGAAAAATTTTATTAAGTGCGGATGCAGATAGTATTTATCCTGCGGATTGGGGGAATTTATTTGTGAAAACATTACTTAAAAATGAAGATGTGGCGGTGGTGTATGGCAGGTATTCTTTTATTCCAAGTAAAAGCATCAACCGTTTTGGTTTGGCTTTTCATGAGTTGGGAGGGGAAATTATGTTTGATAGGAGAAAAGGCTTGGATTTATGTATTAATGCGGTTGGTTTTAACACAGGATTTAGAAAAGAACAAGCCCTAGCTGTTGGTGGTTATGACCCTGAAAAGTTAGAATTTGAAAATCAAAGAAGTGAAGACGGTTGGTTAGCACAAAGTCTTTATAAAAAATTTGGAAATATAGTACTTGTAAAATCTCCAAATCGAGTTTGGACTAGTGATAGAAGGTTATTGGAGGAAGGTAGCTTGGCAAAAGCTTCCGTGAATCGAGTTATACGATACTTAAATGGAACAAATCTAGCCAATACTTAGGCAGTAAAAACAAAGAAACAAACTATGGAGAAAGCTATAAAAAAATGGATTAAGCATCACTTTTTGATGGAGAAGTTAGATACTGTACTTGGTATAGTTCTCCTAATGTTGTTATCTATATTTGTAGCTGTGGTAGTTGGAAAACTAGGATTTCTTGGAGGTGCGGGGTTATTAGTGGTAACATTGGGTATTTTCCTAGTTTTAGGGGCAATGTTCAATCTTTATTTGGGACTTTATGTGATTTTAGTCATGTCTATTTTGGTCTCCTTTCTATCCAAAATAGTGAATTTGCCCTATGGGCTTTCCTTAGATTTATTACTGGTAGTACTGGCCTTAGGGGTCATTATGAAACAACTCAAGGATAGAGACCTTTCCTTTGCCAAAAATCCGATTTCCTTACCCATTATAATCTGGGTGTTTTATAACATGATACAAGTTATAAACCCTATTGCCGCTTCTCGTTTAGCTTGGGCTTTTACGGTAAGGAGTATGGCTTTGTTGATTTTACTATATTTCATTGCAGCTTATGCTCTTAATAGTTATCGAAGGACTATCAATATTTTTAAGTTCATGTTGGGTCTTGCCTTCGTTTCTGCTTTGTATGGTTTGAAACAAGAATTTTTTGGATTCACAGATTTTGAATTGGCTTGGCTGTATTCAGACCCAGCACGATTTCAATTGATTTTCCAATGGTCTAGGATGCGGATTTTTTCTTTCTTTTCCGACCCTACGAATTATGGTATTTACATGTCCTACATGTCCGTGATGTGTTTTATTCTAGTGCTTGGTAAATTCAAAATTTGGCAAAAAGCAGTCTTAGGATTTGCTGGCGTTTGTATGCTACTGGCGATTGCGTACGCGGGCTCTAGAACTCCTGTGGTATTAATTCCATTTGGATTTGCTGTTTTTACCATGTTGAGCTTAAAGCGAAATATTATTTTCTCTATGTTAATAGTCGGGGCCTTAGGAGGAGCTTTTCTTTTAAAGTCTACGGGGAATGCAGTTTTGTTCAGAATCCAGTCGGCTTTTATGCCAGACAGAAGTGGAGATACAATGGGTGTTCGTTTTGAAAATCAGAAAAAAATTAAACCATTTATTCAGTCTCATCCTTTTGGTGCAGGCTTAGGCAGTGTAGGAGAATGGGGACAGCGTTTTTCCCCAGATACTTTTTTGGCCAATTTTCCACCAGATAGTGGGTATGTTCGAGTAGCTGTTGAATTAGGCTGGGTTGGATACTTGCTATATTGTTGGTTACTTTATACCATTGTACGGATGGGAATTCGCTATTATCTACGGGTGAAAAATGAACAAATGAAGATTATCTATCTGGCACTCACGACTATGATGTTTATGCTTATTTTAGCAAGTTATGTCCAAGAGGCTATTGTTCAATTACCGACAAGTATTCATTTTTATGTGTGCTTGGCTGTACTTGTCCGCTTGAAAGATTTTGAGGAGGAAGCTGAATTGGAATTAACCTCAAAGGAATAGGTTTGAGTAATTGATAATTATAAACTTACCGTTAAAATAGATTGAAATAGATGGTGTGATTGGATGTTGTGTAAGACACAAATACAATCACACCATCTAATAATACCTATAGTCAAAAAAATACTTTATCTAACTACTTATCTTACAATTTTTTCTTAGGAACCAGCCTTTACGGATTCCTACTCTTATTCGGCATAAAAGTTGAAATATTCCTTTTGACAATACTTGTCAAATACAGTAACCATTTTTATTGGTAATTCTTTTTAGTATAACTAATTTTCCTATTTGTTTACAAAATTGAATTCATTAAGTAGAAACTACCAGTTTGGAAAAATATATCATAGTTGTCTTTTTATTCTTTACTCATTTTTCATTCGCTCAAGAAATGGATTTTAGTCGAGTGATAACTCCTCAAGACCAATCTCCACGAACTTTCGAAGACCAATTGGTCCAATGGGCTTGGTATAACAGCCCTGGAAATGCTATCTATAAAGAACAAATTGAAATTGCGGCAAAAAAGAAAAGCTTGACTTGGTGGGAATTATTGGATGCGAACGTTTCTTTTAACTTGAATGAAGGTAATTTTATTCAAGATTCTGTTATTCGTAATAATTTATTTTATCCTAAATATAATTTTGGTATTACCTTCAATTTAGGGGCAATCGCTTCTAGACCTGCTCGGTCTAAAATAGCAGAATCTGAATTGAAAATAGCAGAATACGAAGAACAGCAACAAAAACTCAGAGTCCGTGCTGAGGTACTTCAACGCTATGAAGATTATGAATTATCTTTAAAAGTTTTAAAATCAAAAACTACAGCTGCCGAGGAGGGCGAATCCATTTATACTTTAGTATTAGAGCAATTTGAAAACGATAAAGTAGATTTTAAGGACTTTTCAGCTGCTTCAGAGGTATATCATCGTGCCAATGAGGCAAAAGCTATTGCGAAGACTAGGGTAAATAAAGCAAGAATCTTTATAGAAGAATTAATCGGTATTCCTTGGGAAAAAGCAGTAAAACGAAGAAGAGAAAGAGAAAGAAAAAACTAATCACTAATAATTTTCTCTAAAGCACGTATCTCTTCCAAACTTTCAATACCTAAATTAATCATCGCATTTTGTAATTCTCCATTTAAAATCTGAATGGTATGTGCAGCGCCATATTTTCCTAGGGCGCTAACACCATACAAAAATGCCCTGCCTAAGAAAACCATATCTGCTCCTAAAGAAAGGGCACGCAAAATATCTAATCCTGACCGCACTCCACTATCAAAGCAAATGGTCGTTTTTCCACCGACTGCTTCTACAATTTTTGGTAACACTTCAATAGGAGAGAGCGCTCCATCAAATTGCCGACCACCGTGATTGGATACAAAGATTCCATCAAATCCTAATTCAACCGCTTTGATTGCATCCGCTTCGTGCATGATTCCTTTTAATAATACAGGACCATCCCATTGATTTTTTAAATCGACTACATAGTCCCAGGATAGATTTCCGCCCATTTGTTTAGCAACAAATTTTTCTACCGACATCATGTCCTTAAACTCCGAATGTTCTGCTATCGTTCGCAAGCTAGGTAAACCTCTTTTTAGTGTTGCCAATGCCCACTGTGGGTGGGTAATACCTTGCCAGATAAAATTAGGGGTAATTTTCGGAGGCGTTTGCAATCCAGCTCTTTTTGTTCGTTGACGCCTACTTGGAATGGGAATATCGATAGTTATTACTAAAGTATGAAAACCACTATTTTTAGCCCTTTCCAATAATTTATAGGCTAAATGTTTTTCTTTTGGCGTATAAAGCTGGAACCAACCATTATTACCCATATGTGGACCCACTCGTTCAGGAGTTTCTGTAGCGAGTGTGCTTAAGCAAAATGGTAGATTATACGTTTTGGCAGCCTTTGCTAGTATAATTTCGATATTGGGCCACATTAGCCCAGTTAAACCAATGGGTGCAATGCCGAAAGGAAAATCATATTTTTTACCAAATAGATTAGTTTCAATACTTGGAGCTAAAGAACCTTTTAAAAATCTAGGTTTAAATTTAATTTTTTTTAACGCGATTCGATTTTGATTTAGGGTATCATCATCATCGGTTCCAGTTTCCATATATTCTTTTGCAACTAAAGGAATCCGCTGATGTGCTTTTTTCCTTAAATCTGAGATTGCTGGATATTTATTCATCAAGGACATGGCCTTTTTCTCGTAACTCATTTCGCTAAAAATTTAGGTCAAGTTGTTTGTACAATAAAATTTTAATTACGGTAATTTAATTCAGAAAAGGAAAGCATTATTACTTTTTTAACAAAAAACCTTAAAGAAAAATGACTTTTACCTTGAAATCAATTGGAGTTTATCTTTATTTTGTCGCTCTGTCTGTTAAATCTAATTGAAGCGCTTAATTAATGAAAAATTTGTCTTTGAATATATCGGAAAAGTGCTACCTTGGCAGCCAGTTAGCTTTAAAAAATCAACTTTATTCTATTTATGGAGGCTTATAAGTCATTTTTAGGAAACTCACCATCTTGGTATAAGACTGCGATAATTGCTTTTTTGATTCTTAATCCAATTCTGTTATACACAGCAGGTCCCGTTGTGACTGGATGGGTAATTATTGCAGAATTTATCCTTACTTTGGCGATGGCATTAAAATGCTATCCTTTGCAAGCAGGTGGTTTGTTAGCATTGGAAGTTATCTTTTTAGGATTGACAAGCCCAAAAACGGTTTTTCATGAATTAGAGGGAAATTTGGACGTAATTCTATTGTTGGTGTTTATGGTGGCTGGGATTTATTTTATGAAGCCACTTTTGATGTACATTTTTGGAAAAATCTTTATAAAAGTTAGGTCCAAAATAATCCTTTCTCTGCTGTTTTCCTTTATGGCAGCCTTCTTAAGTGCCTTTTTAGATGCCTTGACAGTAACAGCGGTATTAATCAGTGTTTTTGTTGGTTTTTATTCTGTCTACCATAAAGTGCAATCAAGCAACGCGGATTACGATGATGATGGTATCAAGGATAGGGAAGAACTGGGAGGAGATACTTTAGAACAATTTAGAAGTTTTATGAGGAGTTTGGTGATGCATGGTGCGGTAGGAACCGCTTTAGGTGGGGTTTGTACACAAGTAGGTGAACCCCAAAACTTATTGATTGCCGCAAAATTAGATTGGGATTTTATGCAATTCTTTTGGGCGATGGCACCGATTACGATGCCTGTTTTGGTAAGTGGTTTGTTGACCTGTCTAGCACTCGAATTAACAGGATGGTTTGGATTTGGAGAAAAACTACCTGAAAATGTAAGAGGAATTATTCAAGGATATGTAGAAGAAGAAGATGTTAAAAGAACAGATAAAGAATGGTATGCCATTAAAGTTCAAGCGGTGGCAGCACTCTTTTTGATTGTAGCATTGGCCAATCACTGGGCCGCTCCGGGACTTATTGGATTAGCTGTAATTGTTTTACAAACAGCTTTAACGGGTATTACAGATGAGCACAGTATTGGACACGCATTCGAAGAGGCTTTGCCCTTTACAGCTTTGTTAGCTGTATTTTTTGTGATAGTCGGAATGATTCATGATTTACATCTATTTACACCGATAATTGATGCAGTGTTGGCAATGGAAAAATCTATTCAACCTTCCATGTTTTATTTAGCCAACGGTTTTTTATCTATGATTAGTGACAATGTGTTTGTGGCAACTGTATATATAAATGAGGTGAGAGCAGCTTACGACGCTGGAACTATCACTAGGGAAGAGTTTGAAAATTTGGCTATCGCCATTAATACAGGTACAAATTTACCAAGTGTTGCTACACCAAATGGTCAAGCAGCGTTCTTGTTTTTGTTGACTTCCGCCTTAGCACCTGCAATTCGATTGTCCTATCTTAAGATGATTTGGATGGCATTGCCTTATACTATTGTTTTGGGTGGAGTAGGGTTAATTTGCGTTAAAATGTTACTTTAACAATAAAGCGGAAGCAGGATAAGGACTGCTTCCGCTTTATTTGCCTATAATAGAATTTTTCTTTCCAATATTTCTTCCTACCTTCTTACCTAAACATTCTTTATCTTAGCCTTTTATTTCCGATTTTAAATACCCATTACCAATGGCTAAATCTCAACTACACGCCCTTCTAATTGCTATTAATAATTACGACCCAAAATCAGGAGTCAGAGGTTTAGCAGGTTGTATTAATGATAGAGATGCAGTTGGAAAATTTCTCCTAAAAAATTACCCACACCTAAACCCTCAGCTAACAAAGTTGACGGATGCAGAGGCTACAAGAACCAATATTATTTCCACCTTTCGAGATAAAATTGTCAACCAAGCAAAGAAAGGAGATACCGTTCTTTTATACTATGCTGGACATGGTTCCTATTCTACTTCTGCTCCTGAGTTTGCCAAATTTGATGGATTAGGTCAAGACGAAACTTTTGTTTGCTATGATAGCCGATTACCTAATAACCATGATTTAACGGATAAAGAATTAGCCGTACTTTTAGCAGAAGTTAAAAAAGATATTCATTTGGTGGTG
This sequence comes from uncultured Saprospiraceae bacterium, assembly GCA_937974625.1. GTDB lineage: Bacteria > Bacteroidota > Bacteroidia > Chitinophagales > Saprospiraceae > JAFMDF01. Next base: position 4 of record CALJVJ010000024.1, on the reverse strand, counting down.
ATTG
>CALJVJ010000023.1 GCA_937974625.1 uncultured Saprospiraceae bacterium | reverse complement strand
ATACAGGTAACTAGCAGATTTTGCACTGCTGCATCTTCTGTGATTTTTGATGGGTCAATATTTTTTATCTTTTCAAGCATATGTTAGACCAAAAAATAATATTTTTAGTTGGTTTGACCAACTACTTTTTGATGGCATTCCTTTTTTTTAAAGAAAAAAGAAAAGAACTAAACACATTTTTTAAAGTGATAAAGTAGTAGTAAGTGCTTGGACATAAATAAGTTAGTCTTTTGATCGAGGCTATTTTTTTGTTCAACTAGGCATGAAAAGCGTAAGCTTTGAACCCGAAGGGACGGGATGCTTACAGACATAGCTTGCTATCTGGGTTGGCTTTTGCTAGTAGCAAAAAAGCCCTAGCAAAAGTATTTTCCATACCGATAGCTATCGGTATGGAACAGAAAAAGAGACCGTCATAAATTCTTAAGTTATTTGTGTCCAAGCACTTATTCATCAAAATTAAATTTCAATTTATAAAAAATAATGAAATACCCATTTTATCTACTTCTATTTTCACTCCTCCTCTTTGCCTGCAAAGAAAACTACGTAGATGAAACAAAGGTAGAAACAACCAAAAAAGCAAGGCATTTAGCCGTAAGAGTCGCCAATATCGAACTAACATCAGCACCCATCCCAATCATTGCTAGCGGCATGGTAGGCGCAAAGTCCGAATTAAAATTAGGTTTCAAAACAGGAGGCGTCATCAAACGAATGTATGTAGACGAAACGCAGCGCGTAAGAAAAGGACAAACTTTAGCGACTCTAAGAACCACTGAAATAGATGCCCAAGTAAGAAAAGCAAAAAAAGGGGTAGAAAAAGCCACGAGAGATTTGATGCGAATCAAACAAATGTATCTAGATTCCGTGGCAACTTTAGAAAATGTCGAGAATCTCACCACCGCTTTAGACTTGGCAAAATCTGATTTAGAAATAGCTACCTTTAACCAAGAATATTCAAAAGTAATTTCCCCTGTAAGCGGTAAAGTGATGAAGAAAATGGCGGAGAATAATGAACTAGTTGGACCAGGAGTCCCAGTGTATATTATTGCCACCAATTCAGGAAAAGGCTATAATCTAAATATTGGCGTAGCAGATAAAGACATCATTCGAATAAAATTAGGCGACCAAGCAACGGTTCAATTTGATGCATTTCCTGCGGACGAATTTTCTGCCAGTGTGACAGAAATTGCCGAGACCGCAGACCCTCGAACAGGCGTTTTTCCCGTAGAATTAAGTATCCGACCCCAAAAAGAAAAAGCCTTAAGGAATGGATTTGTAGGTAAAGTTGCGCTATTGCCGAGTGCACAATCTAGTTATTTCAAAATACCAATGAATGCCCTTGTAGAAGGTTATAAAGAGAAAGCCAATATCTATATCCTGAACGGTGAAACTGCTAAAAAAATAAGTATTCAACCAATATATATCGGCAAAGACTTTTTTACGATTTCTTCAGATAACTTAGATGGAATGGAACAAGTGATAACAGATGGTGCAGCTTATTTGAAAGACGGAATGGCTGTTAAGGTGGTGGAGTAAGGTTTTGAGGAGACATTTGATTTTTTAAGAAAAAAATCAAGTGTTTTCTCAAAAAAATCAAACCAAAGAAACTAAAGATACTATGTTGCAAAAAATGACTTAATGAATCTACCAAATATATCCATAAAAAACGCACAGTTCGTCATCATTCTCGTGTTGATTTCCATAGTAGTGGGCGTGCAATCGCTAGACCGTATGCCAAGGTATGAAGACCCTGTCGTTGATTTTCCATTTTTCTTTGTGACGGTGATTTATCCAGGAACGAGCCCTGCGGATATGGAGAAGTTAATCGCCGACCCATTAGAAGAAGTGTTGGATGGGATTGATGACATTGATGAAATAGAGACAGGTATAGGAGAAGGCATTGTCAGCATAAAAATAGAAGCCTCCTTTGACCTAGACCCCAAAGATAAATTAGATGAAATTACTAGAGAGGCCAATAGTTTAAGAGAACAATTACCCGCAGGCATTGCCTTTTTTGATATATTTCAGTACAAGCCAGATAGTCGGACGGTGATTCAGCAGTATGCCTTTGTCTCAGAGTCCGTTTCTTATGCTTCTTTATTGGACCAGGCAGAAGCCTTTGAAGATGAATTAGCAAGTATAAAATCTTTGCGAAATATAGAAATCAATGCCTATCCAGAAGAAGAGATAAGGGTGTCTTTGGACTTTCAGCGATTGAGTAATCAAAATATTCCACTACAACAAGTGGTCAATGTATTGTCGCAAAATAATGCGAATATCCCAGGAGGTTCGGTGAATGCAGATGGGAAAACCTTTAGTTTAAAAACAACGGGCGGGTATAAAAATATTACAGATTTACAAAACACCGTTATTTCTGCTGCCAATGGCAATGTCGTTTATTTAAAGGATATTGCTACGGTCGAAAAAGATTATGCCGATGCCAGATGGGTAGGGCGATACAACGGAGAAAATGCCCTGTTTCTTTCGTTAAAACTAAAGAGTGGAGAGCATATCTTAAGGACCGCAGAACAAATTCACGCCATAGAAGATGAGTTTCAGAAAACACTACCGCCAAATATTCAGTTAGTCAATGCCTTTGAACAAGCTCCTGCAGTAGAAGCGAGAATAAATGATTTTTTCACCAACTTATTGCAAGGAGTGATATTGGTTGGTTTAATTATACTGCTCTTTTTAGGCTGGCGGTCTGCGTTAATTATCATGGTCATTATTCCACTTTGTATGCTGATTTCTTTGGCGATATTAAATGGTGTGGGGTATGGTTTGCAACAAATATCTATTGCAGCGCTAGTATTAGCCTTAGGGCTATTGGTGGATAATGGAATTGTAGTAGTAGAAAATATCAATCGCTTTATAGCCCAAGGATTGAGTTTAAAAGAAGCGGCAGCCAAAGGAACAGCTGAGGTCGGTTATGCGGTCATCAGTTCGACGGTAACAACCTTATTATCCTTTTTCCCATTGACGCAATTAGGATTTGGAGCGGGAGAATTCCTACGGTCTTTACCTGTGACGGTGGTGATTACTTTGACGGTGTCCTTATTTTTAGCACTCACTTTATCTCCCATTTTAGCCAGTAAAGTATTGAAATTTGGGGTAGCAGCTAAACCATCTTTGGTAAGCAGAGGATTAAATTGGTTTACCCAAAAAGTCTACCGTCCCATTTTGAGTTTCTCCTTGAGGACGGGTTGGTTAGTCGTGCTATTGGCAATTGGCTTAACGGTGTTTAGTATCAGTCTTTTTCCTTCCATTGGGGTCAGTTTTTTTCCTACCGCAGACAAACCACTTTTATTAATAGACATAGAAACCCCCAATGGGACCAATATTGAAAAAACAGATGAAGCCGTAAGATTTGTTGAAAGTGTCTTGGATACGATGCCTTATGTGAAGGACTATACCGCCAATGTAGGCAACGGGAATCCGCAGATTTATTATAATCGGAATCCTAGACAAGCCGTTAAAAATTACGGGCAGGTGATGGCAAATTTCACGGAATGGAATCCTCGAAAATTCTATACAACCCTTCATCAGTTAAGAAAAGATTTTGCGAATTACCCCGGTGCCAAAATTACCTTTAGTGAATTAAAAAATGCGGTGCCATCGAGGGCTGCTATTGAATTTCAGATATTTGGTGAAAATTTAGATACCCTTAAAAAGATAGCCTTCCGAGTAGAAGATATTCTAAAAACGACGGATGGTGTTATCGATATAGAAAACCCGCTGAGCGTTGATAAAACCGAATTAAATATAGAGTTGAATAGAGCCAAAGCTGGCCTAATCAACCTGTCTTACCTCAATTTTGACCAAACCGTCCGAGCAAGTTTAACCGGGATAAAAATAGCGGAAGTTGCCTTTGATGATGGCGAAGATTACCCCTTAGTCGTTCGAATGCCCTTTGACGAAGAACCCAATATCAGTGATTTTAATAAGGTCTATTTTGCTACGCCAACAGGTGGGCAAGTGCCTTTACGACAAGTTGCCAATTTACATTTTCAAGCCGCTAATACAGAAATTTTACATCAAGATTTAAATCGTTTGGCAGGCGTCTATGCAGGGGTAGTTGATGCAGATAAGGCCATTCCTATTACGGTCGGATTATTAGACACCATTAACGCTTTGGAGTTGCCGAGTGGGTATCGGATTGTTGCGGATGGAGAATATGCTAACCAAGCGAAAACTTTTGGTGATTTAGGGACGATTTTATTGTTAGCACAGGTCGCTATTTTTGCCGTTCTAGTCCTGCAATTTCGGTCAATTCTTCAACCAATTGCGGTTTTTGCAGCGATTCCTTTGGCGATAAGTGGCTCGTTTATAGCGCTTTATATTACAGGGTGGTCCTTTTCCTTTTTTGCCTTTGTCGGGTTTATCAGTCTCATCGGTATTGTAGTGAATAACTCGATTATCATGGTCGATTTTATCAATAACTTAAGAGAGAGTGGGGTAGAGCGGATTGCAGCTATCAAGGAAGGAAGCGAGCGCCGATTATTGCCCATTGTATTGACTACACTTACCTCAATTTTAGGATTAGTTCCCTTAACGCTTGCAGGAACTAGTCAATGGTCTCCGCTTTGTTGGACGATTATTGGTGGGATGATTTCTTCTACTTTAATGACTTTGTTGATTGTTCCTGTTTTGTATAAGTGGTTTTCTTTTGATGCAAAAAGTTAGGCTGTCTGAATTAGGATTCATAGGATTTAAAGATTAGTAGGATTTTGACCCAGTGCTACTGACTAAAATCCTACTAATCTTTAAATCCTACGAATCCTAATTCAGACAGGAATTTTTAAGCTACATTTTCATTGATTTCTCTATTCATTCGAAGAACAAACCTCTGGCCGCTCCCCCATCTCATATTTCTCCATTAATTCTGCCAACCGTCCTTCATATGCATCAGGAGCTTCTAGGCGAGCCAACTTCGACAATGCCTGATGGCGGCATTCCCACACCTTAATGCGCAACTTCTGAATCCGGCAATCCACATCTTCTAAAAAAGTAAATTCATAGGTTGCTTGGATTTCTTCAATTTCTTCCAGATACTGAGGACCTTGCTCACAGCTACCCGAAAGCCCTTCAATTAAATAATACTTGACCTGATGAACGTTATCACAATAATCATGCACCAAGTCGTAGTCTTCAGACAGAACATCCCCTTGTGCAACAAATTTCTCCCATAAATCCTCGATTTTCACCTTATCAATTTGATACTGTTGACTTAATTCCGACAGCTCATTGATTTTCATCATCGTAATATCCTCCAATTCCGTCATCTCCTTGCTTTGGAGGGCATCAATTTCGTCCAACATCTCTTCTGCCATGCCGCAAACATTAGCGAAACCATCCATAATATATGCCCGAATCAATGGCTCTTTCGTACAATATTCATAACCATAACTACGCCTACCGATCATCTCACTATTGGGAATAAAGGCTGCCCATGCTTTATTCAAAACCGCCAAATTATCCTCATTTTTATTAATGGCTGCTTCTAGTGCCTTTATTTTTTTCGCTACTTCTTTGTCAGGTTTGACGCTACTTGCCGCTTGCAATTCTTCGATCTTTGCCAAAGTACTTGGCCCTAAATTACAGACATCTACGGCTCCTTTTAAAAGCAATTCTTTCATACTTAGCGTCGGATTACAAGGGAAAAGTGGCAATTCCCCATCAAAGCCTGGAGAAACGTCCGTTCGCATATAAGTATTCCAAGCAGCATCCAATTTGGACATATTCTGAAACAAGGCCTTCATGCTGGCCACCTCTTCTCCTAATCCTTCCACATCTTTTACCCGCAAGGAAGTTTTTTCTGTTAATCGGAGGGTCCGATTTTCAAGAATATCTTTTGCCTTTGCGATATCTCCTCGACAAAAATGCCCATACGCTGTCATGTAGGAATACTTCGCTAGGGTTCTTTTTTCACAGACCGATTTAGCCCCTTTGACCCCTTCCAATTCCTCCTGATCGACTTCTTTGGTTTGTAAAAAGCGTTTCCAAATCGCATCCATGCTATGATAGGCTTTGATTTTGGTGTCCAAGTCTTCTAATTTTTCTACATACTTCGGAATCGCTTCATGTACTCTGACATCCATTCCCTTAATTTCTTCCAGCAAATTTGCTGCATTGGTCATGTCACTCTGGCAAAAACTAGAGTTGGTATTGATTA
>CALJVJ010000022.1 GCA_937974625.1 uncultured Saprospiraceae bacterium | reverse complement strand
CTTTCTTTTCCTCTTGTCAATACTTCGTCAATTAAGCCATATTCTTTGGCTGCATCCGCTTTCATCCAGTTGTCTCTATCAGAATCTTTTTCGATTTCTTCAAAAGTTCTACCTGAGTGCGTCGCTAAGATGGTATATAATTCTTCTCTTAATTGTTTTGAGAAGTTATAATTGATTTCCATATCACTAAAAGTACCTCGCATTCCACCAGATAATTGGTGAATCATTACTCTTGCATGTGGTAAAGCAGAACGCTTTCCTGCTGCACCCGCAGTCAATAATACCGCCCCCATAGAAGCTGCTAATCCTGTACAGATAGTCGCAACATCTGGACTAACGTATTGCATCGTATCATAAATACCCATGCCGTCAATTACTGAACCTCCTGGACTATTGATGAATAACTGCACATCTCTTTTTGGGTCTACTGACTCCAAAAATAAAAATTGTGCCGTTAAGATGTTGGCTACTTGATAGTTAACGTCTGTACCTAGAAATAAAATTCTATCCATCATCAAACGAGAGAATACATCTAATACCGTGGCATTCATTCTTCGTTCTTCAATAATATATGGCGTTAAACTATTTTTAAAAGCTTGTCCAGTAAATTCCGCATATTTATCAACGTGGATACCACCGATACCTTGGTCTTTAACAGCAAACTTTTTGAATTCCTTTTGAAAATCCATATTTAATTTTTATTGGTTTGAGATTATAATGATACACTAGGAAATTGAAAATTTAAAATTACAAATCTAAATTTTAACAGTATTGATAATCAATAAGTTGTGGTTTAAAAATGTAAGTTTATTATTAAAATTCCAATAAATTTATGAGGTATCACTAAAAGCTGATTAAAATTTAAAACCTAATTTACAGTTATTATAACAATTAAACCCGTTTTAGTTTCAATCAGTCGTTAAATTTATTTATGCTAATTAGTAAATGGTATAACACAAAATTAACCACTTACCAATTACAACTTACCATTAATAACTATTCTTCTATTACCTCTGCTTCTTCAATGCCAGATGCTTCCTCTTCTGCTACTGGTTCTGGTGCTGGTGGCTGATGCTTCGCATTTTCTTCTGTAATCAACTTTTCTAATTCGTCGGTCGTGATGTCATTTTCGTTTAATGTCACTACGTCTTTCATAGCGTTAAAAAGCTTATCAGACAATACCTGTGTATAGGCACCGTGATATTGTTGCTCATCTTGATACATTTTGTCCACGTAGTCATTCATCAACTCACCAAAGTCTTGTCCGCCGAACATCTGTACCATCTGCATTCTTAATCTCTGCTTGATTTCTGCTTCGTCTACAGTGACCTCAAATCGCTTGGCTAATTTACCTCTAATTAAAGTCCAACTTAATCCATCTACTAAATTACCAATTTCTTCATCCGCCGTTTTGCCTTCTGGTAAATTACCACTGGCAACCATCCAACGCTTTAAAAATTCTTCTGGTAATTGTAGTTTGTTTTCTGCTTCTAAATGCTCTTTAATATCTCTGAACAAAAAAGAATCTGCCTGTCGGTCGTAATACATTTTTGTACGACCCTTCAATTCCTTCATTAATTCTTCTTTAGAACTTACTTTATCTTTGCCGATGTACTTGTCAAAGAATTCTTGGTTCATCTCCGCTGGCGTTGCACGCGTTACATCTGAAATCACTGCTTGGAACATATTGCCAATTTCTGGAGTTTCATCCGCATCTTCGTTTACATCTAAGAAATACTTTCTGACAAAAGCATCATCCTTTCCTTCTTCGAGATTGAAAATATCAAACTTGACTAAATCTCCTTTCTTTTTGCCTTTGAAAATCTTTTTAGCTGCTTCCGTCATACCATCATAAGCAACAGAAAATTCATTCGCAAACCCTCTTTCTTTGATGGTATCACCGTCTAATTCATCTGCTTGTAATTTTACAATATCTTCGTCTTGGATTTCATCATCAACGGAACCTTGTGTTCCTAATTGCTTTCGGGCATTTTCTAAATCACCCTCCACCATAGAATCAGGAATCTGCGTATTGTAATAATTGAATGCCGTTCCATCTAAACCTTTTACCTCGAATTCTGGAGCAATGCCTAAATCAAACTTAAACTCAAAATCCTCTAAATCTTTCGTCTCAAATTCGTATTGCTTTTGTCCTTCTGCTGGGATTGGATGCCCCAAAAGGTCTATTTTTTCTTCTTTGATGTATTTATCCAATTCTTCCCCAACTGTTTTATTAATCAAATCTACCAATACACCTTTGCCATACATTTTACGAATAACAGAAAAAGGCGTTTTTCCCTTTCTGAACCCTTTCATGTGGGCTGTGTTTTTGTACTTATTTAATTGTGCTTTAAATTCTGGCTGGTAATCTGCGACAGGAATGCTCAAGGTAATCGTAGCATTCAAATTGTCATGATTTTCTCTGACAATGGTTGGCATGGTAATATAGTTGAATGATTATTGGAATGACTATACTTTTAATTTTAAATGTAAAATGTAAAATGATAAATTTAAAAGTGGGTATACCCTTTGAAACCTTACCGTCTTCCGCTAATCTGGGAGAAACATTTATCTTTTTAAAATAAATAATAGCCTTTTTGTATAAATATCGTAGCTATTCAGTAAATCAGAAGAAAAACAGCTTTCCTTGATGGACTTTAAATTAAATAGAAATGAGACTTTGTTTGCGAAAATGACCTGTCGCTCGTCTCTCAATTCCGCTTACGGAATGGTCTCTACTCTCTGCTCTTATTCTGAAATGCTTAATAACTAGAAAAAAAAAATCCGACCCTAGAGCCAGATTTCTTTTTATGGTGCGGGTGGAGGGACTCGAACCCCCAAGCCTCACGGCACTAGATCCTAAGTCTAGCGTGTCTACCAATTTCACCACACCCGCTTTTATAATTTATTTTTATTTAAAATAAAGCTAAATTATTCCGCTTTTTTCAAAGCGAGTGCAAAGATAAAACCTTTTTTAAAAACATGTCGGTATTTTTTTATAAAAAAACACCCTTGTCATAAAAAATTAAAATATAGTACTTAGACAGGTTTTAGGTATATTTTTTTCATAGTTTTGTACAACCCGAATTAGATATAATAAGCCATTAACTGTCAAGGACTTTATCCTGTGACCTATTAAAGATTAATAATGAGTGAAACTTTGCTTAACGAGACTAGAGAGGAGGCTGATAAAAGACTGATTACCAGAGCTTATCGGAATTTGCTGCGTTCGATTAAGGCAAAGACGGATAAAACGGACAAGGTTAATATTCGGGCTGCTTATGAATTGGCAGTAGATGCGCACAAGGAGCAGCGTAGAAAATCTGGAGAACCGTATGTCTTGCATCCCATTGAAGTTGCTCGAATTTGTGCGGCTGAAATAGGATTGGGGGCTACTGCCGTTATTTGTGCCTTATTACATGATGTGGTGGAAGATACCCCTATTACCCTTAAGGAATTGAAAGAACAGTTTGGCGAAAGGGTAGGATTAATCGTTGATGGACTTACAAAATTAGATTTTAAGAGTGAAGATAGTACGGACGTAGAAAGCCCACAAGCAGAAAATTTTAAGAAAGTCTTATCTACTTTAGTAGTAGATGTTCGAGTAGTGCTGATAAAAATGGCAGACCGCTTGCACAATATGCGGACTTTAGGTGCAATGCCACCGCATAAGCAAGTAAAAATTGCCGCAGAGACTAGTTTTATATATAGCCCACTGGCTCATCGATTGGGGTTATACAAAATGAAGACGGAGTTTGAAGATTTGTCGATGAAAATCACCAATCGTGATGTCTATCTGGATATTGCCAGAAAACTAAAGGATACCAAAAAAGGAAGAGACCGCTATATTAAGCAATTTATTCATCCATTGGAAAAGGAATTTAAAGAAAATATGGTTCCTTATCGAACGACTGGTCGTACCAAGTCGATTTATTCTATTTGGAATAAACTCAAAACTAAAAAAGTTCCTTTTGAAGAAATATACGATTTATTTGCTGTTCGAATTATCGTAGATGTCCCACCGAGTAAAGAAAAATCCATTTGCTGGCAAGTCTATTCTATCATCACGGATGTTTACCAACCCATTCCTGAGCGATTGAAGGATTGGGTGACTGTTCCTAAAGCTAATGGTTATGAATCTTTACACACAACGGTAGTTGGACCTAAGGGGCGATTCGTCGAGGTGCAAATCCGTAGCGAGCGAATGGATGATATCGCGGAACGTGGTTTCGCTGCCCATTGGAAATACAAAAAAGTATCTAAATCTCCGAATGTCTATGACTCCTGGTTAAATAATGTCCGAGAGATTTTGGATAATTCTTCGATGGATGCCATTGATTTTTTAAATGACTTTAAAACAAATTTATTTAACGAAGAGGTTTATGTTTACACCCCTAACGGAGATATGCGGGTCTTGCCAAAGGGTGCTACTGCATTAGATTTTGCCTTTGATATTCATTCTGATGTCGGCTACCATGCGACGGCTATTAAAGTTAATAATAAATTGGAGCCAATGGGCTACCAATTGAAAAACGGTGACCGATTACATATTACTACCAATAAAAGCCAAAAACCAACGGAAAGTTGGTTGAAAATGGTGGCTACTGGTAAAGCTAGAAACAAGATTCGTTCTGCTATGAAAGAGCAGAAAAAGAAAGAAGGGCAAATTGGTCGGGAAACATTAGAACGGAAGTTCAAAAATATAAAAGCTGATTTTGTAGAATCAAATATTGAGCTTTTTGCTAAACATTTAAAATATAAATCACACGTTGATTTGTACTTTGATATCTCTAAGGAAAAATTGAATGCAACGGAGCTCCTGAAAAACTTCACGGTAGAGGGAGGTAAATTAGTGCTTATTCCCGTTAAGGTAGAGAAACTGCCGCAAAAAACGGTGGTCGCTAAACCTGTTGATTTAACTAAGCCAAGGTCTGGATTGCATATCAATGGAGAATCTGCAGATAATCTTGATTATTCTTTTGCTACTTGCTGTCATCCTGTTCCAGGTGATGCGGTGTTTGCCTATGTCAGTAATAATGGCTTGAAAATTCATCGGTCTAATTGCCCGAATGCTACAAACTTAGCTGCCAAATATGGCTATCGAATTATGCGGGCAGATTGGACAAATATCACTACGACCAATTTTGTTGCCAATCTAGTAATTACAGGCGTTGATACGGGTATCGGCGTGATAGAATCCATCACGCATACTATTTCTACTGATTTAGGTCTAAATATTCGGTCTTTTAATATTGCTAGTAATGAAGGTATTTACGAATGTAGTATCAGTCTGCAAATTAAAGATACCGCTCAATTGACCTTGGTTATCAAAACCTTGAAACAGATTAGCGGAGTAGATATGGTGACTCGATTAGAATAAAGGATTACTAAGTATAACTTATCTAAAATGGGCGCAACCCACATTGTCGCCCGTGACTTGAGCATATGTCTGGATGGATTTCTGCTCGAGCTATCCCTGTAAGCAACATTGTTCAAGCTACCTTTAAAAAACATGTTTTTTGTAGAAATAAGAGCTCCTTCTACTTGCAGGGTATTATCTTTGTACCCGAGGAAATATTGCTGCCAGCTTATAATTAAAACTCGTAACTAAATAACAACCAGTAAAATGCAAAAAGTACAGGCTTATATTAATAAAAATAAACAACGATTTTTAGATGAATTAATCGAAATTCTAAAAATTCCATCTATTAGTGCCGACCCTGAGTATAAAGCGGATGTTTTTAAAACGGCCGACTTTACAGCGGCAAAATTAAAAGCTGCGGGCGCAGATAACGTGGAAATTTGCCAAACAGCAGGTTACCCAATTGTCTATGGTGATAAATTAATTGACCCTGCTTTACCTACTGTTTTGGTCTATGGGCATTACGATGTACAACCGCCTGACCCATTAGAACTATGGACTACAGGCCCTTTTGAGCCAGTTATCAAAAAAACAAAGGTACACCCTGATGGTGCTATCTTCGCCAGAGGTTCGGCGGATGATAAAGGGCAATTTTATATGCACGTTAAAGCTTTTGAAGCCATGATGGCAGCAGATGCTTTGCCTTGTAATGTAAAATTCATGATAGAAGGAGAAGAGGAAGTGGGTTCTGATAACTTAGGTGTTTTTTGTCAAGCCAATAAAGACAAATTGGCTTGTGATATGGTTATGATTTCTGATACGTCTATTATCGCCAATGATTGTCCATCGATAAGTGTAGGATTAAGAGGCTTGAGTTATTTAGAAGTGGAGGTAACTGGCCCGAATCGGGATTTACATTCTGGTGTTTATGGAGGTGCTGTCGCCAATCCTATAAATATCCTGTGCAAAATGATTGCTTCTATGCACGATGAAAATAATCATATTACTATTCCTGAATTTTATGATGATGTGGTAGAAGTAACTAAAAAAGAGCGAAAGGCGATGAACGAAGCGCCTTTTGATATCCACGCTTATAAAGATGATTTAGATATTTTCCAAGTAAGAGGAGAGAAGGGCTACACGACTTTAGAAAGAACGTCTATTCGCCCTACTTTAGATGTTAATGGTATTTGGGGAGGTTATATTGGAGAAGGTGCCAAGACGGTTTTACCTTCTAAGGCTTTCGCCAAAATTAGTATGCGCTTAGTCCCAAATCAGAGTTCTGATAAAATCACAGAAATTTTTTCGAAGCACTTCAAAAAGATTGCACCAAAATCTGTGAAAGTAGAAGTCCGACCACATCACGGTGGAGAACCTGCGGTGACACCAACCGATACAGTAGAATATAAAGCAGCAGCAAAAGCTATGAAAACGACTTTTGGTAAAGACCCAATTCCTCAAAGAGGAGGTGGTAGTATTCCTATTGTTGCTTTATTTGAAGAGGTATTGGGTGTGAAATCTGTGTTGATGGGTTTCGGATTAGATTCTGATGGACTGCATTCGCCAAATGAACATTATGGCTTGTTTAATTACTATAAAGGCATTGAGACGATTCCTTATTTCTTTCAGTATTATGCGGAGATGAAGGGACAGGTATAGGAAATCTTTACTGTAAAATTTCAAACTCGCCAGCCTGACGGCTAGTCGGGCAGGTTTAAAATCTAAAAGTGGTGGCGAAGCAAAATAACCTTAAGGATACCAAATCTAAACTACACCCCAGAAACAAGCATCGCCACCGCTATGACTTTGCTCAATTAATAGCTACCTGCCCTGCCTTAAAACCTTTTGTAGCACCCAATAAATACGGCAACGAATCCATTGATTTTTTTGACCCTGCCGCGGTAAAAATGCTAAATAAAGCTTTATTGCAACAGCATTATGAGATTGGCTACTGGGATATTCCTGAAAATTATTTGTGTCCACCGATTCCTGGAAGAGCAGATTATATTCATCACATTGCGGATTTATTGGGTAGTGAGAATGGAGGTGTGATTCCTACTGGAAAGGAGATTGGCTGTATAGATATTGGGGTAGGTGCCAATTGTGTGTATCCAATTATCGGACATAAAGAATATGGCTGGTCTTTTAGAGGTACAGATATTGACCGTAAAGCACTGCAAGCAGCCAATAGAATTATCGAGAATAATCCGCCTTTGAATGAAGTTGTCAAATTCAAATTTCAAACGAATCCAACCGATATTTTTTATAATATTTTAGACAAAAAAGAGAAGTTTGATTTAGCGATTTGTAACCCACCTTTTCATGCTTCTGCCGAAGAGGCAAAAGCTGCTACCTTACGGAAATTAAAAAACCTAAAAGGCAAAAAAGTAACGGAAGCAACTTCTAATTTTGGCGGTCAACCCAAAGAACTCTGGTGTGAAGGTGGCGAAAAACAGTTTATCAAAGACATGATTCGAGAAAGCAAGCGATTTGCCCCGAACTGCCTTTGGTTTTCTACTTTGGTGGCAAAAGAAGTAACCTTGAAAAGTCTGTATCGCTCCCTAAAAAGAGCCGTTGCCGTTGAAGTGAAGACCATTGAAATGGGACAAGGGAATAAAACAAGTCGTATCCTAGCTTGGACTTTTTTAAGTCAAAAACGAAGAGACCAGTGGATAGCGAAGCGATGGAAATAAGAAAGAGAGGCCAGATGTCAGACCGTTTACCTGCCCGACTGCTCGGGCGAGCGGGTTTCATAAACTGTCAGATGTCAGAAAATTCTCAGTCAACTAGTTCTATCCTCTTCTGACATCTGACAGTCCATATCATGGACGGTCTGACATCTGACCTCTAATCTAAAAAAAATGATTCTTTCAACCTTAAGATTAAGAAATTTTCCAGAAGATGAAGCGGATAAATTCCCGTGGACTTTGCCCATCGTAAAGAACTTAGAGGAATTGAGATTCGAAAAGAATATTAGCTTTTTTGTGGGAGAGAATGGAAGCGGTAAGTCCACTATTTTAGAAGCCATTGCTGCTTATACAGAAGTGCCTTTGGCGGGAAGCCTCCGATTGGAAGATGATGAATCCCTAGCGGCTTCCAATCGCCTAGCAGATTATTTGAGCTTGCGATTTGCAGAGAAAACCCATCATGGCTTTTTTGTTCGAGCAGAGGATTTTATTGGTTTTTCCAGACATATCAAACAGCAAATTAGAGAACTTGACCAAGAAATAGAAGAATTGAAAATTAGTTTGGATGGCAAAGGGGATTTAGACCGAGCAGTGGGTGCGATAAGAGGAGAACGAGATAGTTTTATCAAGCGATATTCCAAAGACTTAGAAGCCATGTCGCATGGCGAAGGTTTTATGAAATTTTTTACTTCCAGAATTACTGGAAAAGGATTGTATTTAATTGATGAACCTGAAGCGGCTCTTTCTCCGACTCGACAATTAAGTTTGTTAGCCCTCATTTTAGAAAAAGTAAAAACAACGGGCGCTCATTTTATCATTGCGACCCACTCTCCAATTATTATGTCTGTTCCAGATTCAGAAGTATTCTATTTTCAGGATGGCACAATTTCGAAAGTAGATTATAAAGAAACGGAGCATTATATGTTGACGAAATCGATTTTGGATGCACCTGAACGAGTGATGAAGGAGTTGGGCTAGCTTATATATCTTGTTATTAGTAGTAAGTCAACCAAGTAATTATAAGTAGATATTACCTTGTTTCTAGATGGAAGTATTAGATGGGAATCTGTTAGAGCAGGATGTAGAAATGCTGATAGATAAGCTATCTAGTATGGCGGGAGGCGGTCAGATTACTGTTTGACTGGAAGGAGTTTAATCTGACAAGCGTTTTTGGTTACTTTTTGAGCGAATGCAAAAAGTAACAACAACTGATGTACCAATTTTATATAATACTTTTCCTAAGTAGTAAATCAACCCATTAATACTTCTGTAAGTCTATCAATTATCCCCGCTGCATGCGGATGCGCACTAGAAACCGCCATTTCTAAAGTAGTATGTTCCCCACCATAAACCCGCATTGTCGCATTTTTATCCGCCCCTGCCTCGATTAAAAACTGTACGATTGCTGGTAAATTATAAGGCGCTTTTTGTCGCCACATCTCAACGCCATTGCTTCCTGCATAATGCAATAAAGTGGCGCGATGCCCATAGCTGGAACGGCTATGGAGTAGGGTAGGCTGCTGCTCGATTTGTTTTTTGAGACTATCTAAATCTCCTGCTAGTAGGGTATCAACTGCTTTTTCAAAAGAAAGATTAAATGGTACATTGCCTATCTTTTCTACTTCTTCCCAGCTTAGAAATCCACAATCTTTGGCAATAGATAGACGAGCATCCGCTAATTTGAAAGTAGCTTGAAAAATGATGTCTAAAGATTGGCTAATATAATCTGGATGCCAATTATTGATTTGCGCTTTGCAAACAGGATTACGAGCTTTCCATGCGGCAAATAAAGTATCGGCAAAAGCGGATACTTGTTCTTTTACGGTTGTATTTTCGGTAATGCTTTCGATGGTATTCCGATGTAAATCATAGACGTTTTCTGTGTTTTCGTGTATATAGACTTTTGCTTGCATGTTATTTAATTGTTGTTATTGGTAGCACAAACTTTTTCCACACCTTTATATGACCAAAGTTACAAAAAAACAAAGGGCAACGAATTTTCAAACTCACTGCCCTATGCCCTTCGCCCTAAGCCCTCCGCTACCTCATTTTCCCAATCTTCTCCGAATAAACGGCACCATTCCCATCTTTAATACTTAATAGATAATACCCGTCAGGGAAATCTGCTAAGTCGATGGTTTCTGTAAAGCGTTTAGTTAGAAGTAACTGCTTTTCAAAAACAGGTTGTCCTAAAAGATTGAGTACTTGAATGGTTAAGTCCTGTTTCTCTGCTAGTTCCCCTTTTACAAAAAATAAATCACTAGATGGATTCGGGTATAATTGGAAGTCTGTAAATTTCACTTCTTCGGTAGCCGTCAAGAAAGTAAATTCAAACCAATTGATATTGAATAAAGGCGCAGTAATAAGTACTCTCATTTGTAGTTGACCTGCTGGTAGGGTAACAGATGCAGTTGTATTGGTCCATGACTGCCAACCACCTGTGGATGGGAATGTAAGGTTCTCTAGAGCAGTAGCGTTGCCATTCGCATCAATCAGTTGTAATTCGACTGCTCCCATTTCGCTTAATGCGGCCGTCCTAAAATTGATTTGATACGTACCTCCTTGGGCAACATTGATAAAATAATCCATGAAATCACCTTCATCCAAGAAACCAACATTTTGACCACCTCCAGCATCCGTTGTATTTTCTAGTTCTATACCAGATTGTGTTTCATAATCTTCTGCTTCTATTTTTCCAGGAACAGCGAGATATTGGATTTCATCTGGAGGGGATAAGAAAGTAAATTCGAACCAATTGATATTGAAAAGAGGACTTTTGATAACCACTCTAAGTTGTAATTGACCTGCTGGTAAACTAACGGAGCCTGTTGTATTGCCCCAGTTCTGCCAACCTCCTGTGGCTGGAAAGGTAAGATTGTCTAACGAAACAGCATTGCCATTATTATCAATCAATTGCAATTCGACTGCTCCCATTTCACTTTCTGCAGCCGTTCTAAAGTCAACTTGATAAATGCCTGCTTCGGCTACATTGATAAAATAATCTAAATAATCACCATTGTCTAAAAAGCCGATGTTTTGACCACCGCCAGCGTCCGTTGTATTTTCTAATTGAATACCTGATTGTGCGACATAGTCTTCTGCTTCTACTCGACCAGGAACACTATGAATGATGGCTACTTTATTTTGTACAGGTTTTCTTACAAATGCATTTAGATTGGTGCCATCGGTTGCTAGGATTTGGCTGCCAACGTAAGAAATGGTAATGACATCGTCTGAACGAAAAGTTTGATTGACGGTAAAAGTCACTACTCTTGGATTGTTGGCATCTAAAACAGCGTTGCTGATGGGTACTAAAGTACCATTGACAAAAATTTGAAAATCACTACTGGGATTGACTAAATCCAATAGACGTTTATTTAAACTCAATTGGATGGTTTGGTCATCTAAAGTGGTCGCTGCGACAAATTCCGTCGGAATAATGTCGCTATCACTCACTTTCATAAATTCAAAACTATTCACATTAAAACCAGCCTTGTCTACATAAAATCGAATTTTCTTATCGTCGGGTGTCAAAACCATGTTTTGTGCAGTGACCGTTTGCCAACTTTGCCAACCGTTTGTTCCTGATACATTGACAATTGGAGAAATAGCACCGTCCCCAATAGCAAAATGAAATTGCCCACCTTCTGCACCCGAAGCAACTCGGACATTTGCAGAATAAACGCCACTTTCCGTAACGTTTACATCATATTGCATCCATTCATCGTTGGCAGTCCAACCTACGTTATAGCCGTTGGAATTGACATTGTCTTCTGTTTTTTCAATATCTACCCCATCGTTTCTGTAGACCCAACCATTATTCCATGCGGTAAAGTTGCCAGTAGATACTCGGAAATCTGCAATGTCAACATCAAAATAGGCTTCACCAACTATCCCCATATCGTAATCCGTTGAATAGACTACACCAGGGATATTCTGCGTATTAAAAGGTACTGTAGCAGTAGACGTTTGCTGTCGAAACATCGCATCAATTACATCCTTTTGGTAAATGCAATTTTCTATTTTTAAGCCTTCTGTGATTCCCATTAAAGCAGCTTTTGCAAAACTAGCAGAAGGTTTGGCCCCTGTACCATTCCAATAATCTAAAAGCGTTTGATATTCGGGAGTTTTGACGATAGATAATGGCCCTGCAATAGATTCTATTTTCTTCATTGGCCACACTGCCCAACCGATACCATTGCTTTCAAACAAGTCGATAGCATCTCTAAACCATGGATTAGAATTTTCTCCCCATTCGCCAAAGTATAATGGTACATTATGTTCTCGCTGAAGGTCTAATACCCATTGAATAGATGCTTGGTCATTTACCGACCAATATTTATGCGGACTGTAGACTAAATTATCCTCCCAAGGTGGCGTCAAATTAGTAAAATCGTTGGCAAACCAGTTCCCTTCGATAAAAATAATATGCTTTGTATCTACTTCTCGAATAGCTTCGGTGATTTCTAAATATATCTTTTTTAAAGGAGCATTGTTGTTCATCTCCCAGTTCGTTTCATTAATCAAATCATAGCCACCTATCCACGGTTCATTTACGTAGGTTTCTGCCAATTTTTTCCAGAGTGCTACCGTTTTAGCTTGGTTGGCTGCGCTTTCCCAAAGAGATGGTTTGGAAGTATCGTAATCGGAAATACCTTCATCTCTACCTTGACCACCTGGAGCTGCATGTAAATCCAAAATGACGTACATCTCGTTTTGTTTACACCAAGAAATCAGACTGTCTGTCAATTCAAATCCTTTGGTTAACCATGTGTTTTCTCCTGCGACTGGTTCTTCTTCTATTGGTAGCGTATACAAATTATAATGCATCGGTAATCGAACTGAATTAAAGCCCCATGCTTTCAAAGAATCAATATCTGCTTTGCGTACATGATTGGCTAACCATGCTTCATAAAATAAATCGGTGTCTGCTTTACCAATTAACGCTTCTACGCTATTGCGAATTTTATATTGAGCATTGGCAAAACCTGCCGTTTGTAGCATGTAGCCTTCTTGTAGCATCCATCCACCTAAACCCATGCCTCGAAGGATGACGGTTTCTCCATTTTCATTGACGATGTTTTTGCCGTCTGCCTTAAGGTAAGATTGACTACTAGCTTGGAAGGTTAATAATAATAAGGCTGTTACTATAAATAAGAATTTGTTTTTCAAAATCTTTGTTTTTGTTAACTAATTTACGAATGTAAGCAATTTGTAATTGAGAGTTTAATAAAAATTAATAGGTTGATGATTAATGTTTTTTGTCTCATAGTTGAAAGTACATAAAACATATAGTTTTCTGTGCTAACACTCCATCAACATCTAGTATAGAAAACTATGATTACTATGTGTTTGTTTTCACTATGATTACTATGTGTTAAAAAAAAATACCTAGTCTAGAACCTTGAATTTTAATTCTATACCATTATCCCAACATTCTAAATAAATTGGAAGCACCCCTTATTTTTAACAAGATTTAACAGCATTCCTTTTTAGTTTTTTTTATTTTGCTGACAAATCGCTCTTTATGAAAAAATCAATTCTGTTTTTAGCTCTTTGTATATGTTGTTTTTCTACAGTTATGAATGCACAAGAGGAGGTTGACTTGTTTGAAGAAGAAACAACGCCTTTAAAATACCCGATGTTTTTCGGACTTTCCTTCCAAACTTTACGACCAATTAGCACTTTCGGTGAAAACATGACTCAACCGGGCTATGGCGGACAATTAGAATATTTGGTCAACTTAAATCAGTCTCCACTTTATGCAGGTTTTGCCTCGTCGATTAATAATTTTGGCAACGAAGTTTATGATTTTACTGACCCACAGGGTTTTGATTTAAAATGGAAAACCAACTCTGTGCTTTGGAGTAGCCATTTGATGATACGTTTTGAACCTAAAATGACTTTTCCTGTCCAGCCTTATTTGAGTGGTCAATTTGGGTTTAATCACTTTTTTACCGCCACTCGTTTAGTAGATCCAGGGGCAGATGACAATCCGCTAGAGCGATATGTAGATGAGAAAGACTGGGGTTGGAGTTATGGTGGTTCTTTGGGTATTTTGATTCCCTTGGATAAAGAATGGTTACATATGCTAGACCTACGAGCAACGTATTTAAAAGGCAAAGAAAGCTCTTTTTATACCAAAAAGCAGGATGCTTATACGATTAATGAGGATAGTTTGGAAGCCTTTGATTTAGCTTCATCGGTGGTAAATATAGTTGGTTTGCAGATTGGAATATTGGTGTTTATTGATTAGCGCCAAAATTTCACACCAGTTAATTAGTCATTTCACGCCTAAAATAACCACTTCATCCGAAAGTGATAGTTTTCACCTACCTCTTCCTTTTTCTTTGTAATCGATACTCAATACTAACCTTACAATCGATACAGATGAAATATTGGATGCTTTTAATTTTCTTTTTGTTACTTACTTTTAATTTACAAGCTGATACTGCTACTTTACTGCTTGATTACCAAGGAGTCCTATCCAAAATGCAAACTAGTTCTTTAACTACTTTGGGATTTATAAATAATGGTTCTACTTCGATGGATGTAATGGACATTCAATTAGTAGATAAGCGATATTTCTCTGTGGTTGCTTTCTTTTTCCTACTTATTATAGGAGTACTCTATTTGCAGTATAAAGAAAATCGGTTATCTAAATTAACAATGGATAGGTGAAAATTTTCATACCTAAATTTTGGCTAGTTCACGCCTGTATTGGCTAGTTTATCCGAAAAGTGTGGCTAAAAAAATTCATTCTTTATTAATTTGTATTGAGCTTTTATTAATTCTATTAAATTCGTCGCATGAAAAAGTCTAGTTTCTTATTATTGATATTGATGGTTTTGATAACATCTGGGGTACTTCACTACAATAATCACAAAGAATTTTCTTTTAATCGACCACCAGTTTATGAAAATACAGCGGGTTACTTAAAATTTCCACAAGTAGGCGACTTATATGTAGTGCGGAATTCAGAGCCACCTGGTGCCTCTTTTTTTAAAATAGCAGGTAATCCTAAAGAAGCAGAAGTCTATATTTTAAATGGATATAACACCCAACCTGTTCCCAAAAAAGAATCGTTTTCGGCGTTATATAAGTTGATGATAAATAATGATAATTATCAAGAGCAAATAAGTACGATTTCTCAAACAGCGCTACAAAAATTAGCAACAGCCCCAACAACTTCATTAACAATATATAGACAATCCCAAAAACCTAACCTTACTTTTAAAAGAGTGTTTTTTAATTCACCAGTTGGTTTCTATTCAATGGTGTTGATTTTATTACTTTTTCTTTGGGGGTTAAAATCTTCTTTTTTAGTAGCAAAACATAGATTTACCCTATTGGAAAACCCTTATATTATTTATTTGAGTACGGCCATAACTACAGTCGTTTTTGTTGGTCTTTTTGCAGCGGGAAATACTTTTCTATATTCTTGGGGATTAGTTTTATTGTTTTACGTATTGAGTATACTGCCTATAACCTACGTTTTCAATTATACCAATCAACATTTTTTCTCCAAACTAGCATTTTTTGATAGTGAAATAAATAAGTTTTTCTGTATTTTCATTATTGGCTTCTTATTTCAATCTTGGGCTTATTTTGGCATAAATAATATCGTCGACTACTTTAATGAAATCCCTCAAAAAAGTTTTTTTTACTATGAGTATTTAGGCCTGCCGCCTTTAGTTCTTGTCGCCTTGTTCGGATGGTTTTGTATTGCGACCATCAATTTCTTATATAACTTTAATGCCCGATTTTTCAATTATCAACAGCAGGTCAAAGAACTTGGACAAGCCAAAATGAATGAATTACAGTCTCAAGCAGAACTAGATGCTCTGCATGCTAGAGTCAATCCACATTTTTTATACAACTCCTTGAATTCAATAGCCGGACTCGCACAAGAAGACCCCGAAAAGACAGAAGAAATGGCAATAGCCCTCTCTCATTTTTTTAAATATAGCACCAATCGACAAACCGAAAATTGGAGTACGGTCGAGGAAGAAATTGAAATTTTAGAAACCTACTTGAATATCGAAAAAATACGGTTTGGAGAACGTTTGCAATATGAAATCCAATGTGAAGACAATTTGAAACAAGCAAAAACGCCACGTTTTTTATTACAACCCCTTGTCGAGAATGCGATTAAATATGGCTATCAATCCGAAACCAATAGTATTGATATTAAAGTTGTTATTAGTCAATTAGATGGGGAATTATCTTTAGCAGTTTATGATGGAGGACAACCCTTCCCAGAGCAGATGCCTTCGGGCTATGGGGTACAAAGTGTTCGTAAAAAACTAGCCCTTTTATTACCAGAGGCGCATGAGTTAGCTTTTATTAATGAACCTCAAAAGCATGTAGCTATTGTTTTGTATTAGTGGATGTTAAGACTACTCGTTTTCGAAACCATAAAAACTAAAATCATGAAAAACGTATTGCTGCTTTGCTGTCTTTTAATCAGTAGTTGCTCAACAAATAACATAATCGAACCTATAGCATTTAAACCATATGATTTTCAAATCAAAGGTTTTGACTGGATGCCTACTCCTTATAAATTGAGCCAACATATTCAAGATTCTGTATTACAACAACAAGGTTCTCAATATGCTGCTTGGCAATATTCTTATATTGGTGACCATAAAAAAACTTTGGTATCTTGGGATGACGATGCCAAACCCCGTAAACCATTAACGGATTCTTTAATGAATGAATTTAAGTTGTATCAACCTCAACTTGCTATTCCCTATATTTTAGAAAAAACGAAAGACCGTCAAGTGACCTTGATTAATGAAGCGCATCATATGCCTCAGCATCGAGTATTTACCACGCAACTATTAGCTGAATTGTATCAACAAGGCTACCGACATTTAGGCATGGAAGCTTTGTTTAATGCCCCACTTTCAGATTCTTTATTAGCAGCGAATGGCTATCCAGTGATGACCAACGGCTTTTATACTATAGAGCCCCAATTTGGAAATTTAATTAGAAGGGCTCAACAAATAGGTTTTCAATTATTTGGCTATGAAAGTGAAGGACATAATGGAAGTAAAGAGCGAGAAATCAATCAAGCAAAAAATATCAAAGCGTATATAGAAGCACATCCCAATGAAAAAGTATTGATTCACTGTGGTTTTGCTCACGCTGCCAAAGGTATTTATGGAGGAAGTTGGGAAAAAACGATGGCTGGTCGATTGATGGAGTTTACGGAAATAGACCCCTTGTCGATTAATCAGACAAGCTATTCTGAAAAAAGTAGCCGTGATTTAGAAAATCCATTTTATCAAATGACCGAGGTAGAACAACCGACTGTTTTTATTAATAAGGAAGGTCAATCTTTTGGTAAATATAGAGGAGAAAGTTATTTTGATATTTATGTCTTTCAACCTCGTACCCAAAATTTTGACCGACCTGAATGGCTAAATTATGGAAATCGAAAAACGCATGAAATTGATTTGTCCACAGCGAATATTCAATTTCCCTGTATGGTTTTAGCTTATAAAAAAGGAGAAATTATTGGGACCGCTGTTCCCTATGATATTCAAGAAATCAATTCCCCTAATGTAAAATTAGTGCTTGACCCCGGTAAATACGATTTAGTCTTGTGGAGTGTTGATAAAACAGCGCTTATTGGGGAATACCAAGCGATGAACTAAAGCCTATTACAAACTTAAAATCAAACGAATGTTCACAACTATTATCATAGACGACGAAAATCCCGCTCGTATTAGACTCAAACGTTTACTTTCTGGTTTTACCGATAAAATAGAAATTCTCGGTGAAGCGGACTGTGGCGTAGATGCTATCTATAAAATAGAAGAATTTCGTCCTGATGTGCTGTTTTTGGACGTGCAAATGCCTGATATGACAGGTTTCGAGGTTTTATCAAAATTGACTTACCAACCTTTAGTCATTTTCACCACAGCGTACGAACAATACGCTATTAAGGCTTTTGAAAATTATTCAGTGGATTATTTAGTCAAACCTTTTGGTGCTGCTCGTTTTGAAAGAGCAATACAAAAATTGGAAAAATTTGGGGGCGATAACAAATCTCCACAAGCGCCCACTGATTTTAAAAAACTAGAACAACTATTTGAATCGCTTAAACCTGCCAAAAAATCTTTTACGTTTCCAGTTAAAGTAGGCGATAAAATCATTTTAATAGATTACCAAAATATCCATTATTTTCAAGCTGAGGATAAACATGTCCGTGTTTTTACCAACACAGGCAAAACTTACTTGGGAGATTGGAGCTTAGGTAAACTGGCCGAAGAATTACCTGATGATTTTGTTCGAGTACATCGTTCCTATATTATCCACAAAGGAAGTATTGGCAGTATTCAGAAATACTTTAAAGGGAAATTTGTGTTGACTTTGAATGATACTAAAAAAACGTCGATTACTACGGGGAGTACTTATTCAGAAGTAGTAGCAGCATTATTAAAGTTAGGATAAATCGGTAGAAAAGCCTTTAGGCTTTCCTGTCTAAGACCTTTAGGTCTATTGACTTTCTAGCCTAAAGGCTAGTGACGGGAAAGCCTAAAGGCTTTTCTACCTGTTGATGCCGAAAACCCAATCTTACCAATTATTCAGTCAAACCTACCAACCGTTCATTGTCTATTTTATAAAGGTGTTTTCGTTTGCATCTTTGGAGTGTTAATTACTTTTTAACCTTCAAAAATCGCAATCATGAAAAATTTATTAGTTATTATCTTTATTCAATGTTCTTTTATTGCTGGACTTATTGCTCAACAAGACCATTTTACTTTAACTGGTTTAACAAAGGATATCCCTGAAAATACGATGGTTTATTTAATGGACGGCGAGACTAGTCTTCGTATTGATTCTGTGACTATTACCAATAATCAATTTGTTTTTACTGGAGATGCGCACCCTTATAAAGAGTATTGGGTCATGGCAACGTACAATGGAAAATTTGATTATAAAAGCTTATTCGTCGAAAATGCAGACATGACATTTGATGCTCGGGAATCCGATTTTTTTAATGCAAAAGTGAGCGGCTCTGAATTGCAAAATCAAGCTGATGAATTATTTAGGCTCACCAAGGATTGGCATGATAAAGCTATGGCGACTAATGAAAGGATGTTTCAAGTGCCTGAATCCGATACTGAAAAACTAGATTCTTTAAGACAAAAAAGAGAAACTTACTTTAAGAAAGCGGACGAGATTACGCACCAGTTTATAAAAGACCATCCTGATTATTTGATTAGTTTGAAAAATTTGACTTATCTCAAAAATAAAATTTCAAAGGTAGAAACAAGCGAACTTTATAATGCCTTATCTACTGAATTCCAACAAACAGCAGAAGGAAAAGCTATTAGAACTTGGTTAGATAAATCCGTAAAACTAGCGCTTGGAGATACTGCACCCAATTTTGAATTGCCTAATTTACAAGGAGAATCTGTAGCGCTTTCCAATTTTAAAGGAAAATATGTATTGTTAGAATTTGGAGCGAGTGGCTGTGGACCTTGCCGAATGGAAAACCCCAATTTATTAAAAGCCTACCAGAAATATCAGGATAATGGTTTTGAAATTTTTAGTGTTTGGCTTGATAAAAACAAAGACCATTGGACAAAGACCGTAGCAAAAGACCAAATGATTTGGACCACCGTTTCTGACTTAAAAGGCAATAATGGAGATGTACCAGTAATCTATAATGTCATAGGGATTCCAGATAATTATTTGCTAAATCCTGAAGGGGAGATAATCGCAAAAGATTTAAGAGGAGCGGCTTTAGAAGAAAAATTAGCGGAATTATTTAACGGACAATAAGCTTCCATTTGAAAGAATAAAGCATCGGATAATATTAAAATATCCGATGCTAATTTCCGTAATTTTTCTATCTTACCAATCAAC
>CALJVJ010000021.1 GCA_937974625.1 uncultured Saprospiraceae bacterium | reverse complement strand
GTATTGGCATAAACAACTGCTGCATCTACATTTTTCAAAAAGTAATTAACTGTATCCGTATCTTCCGCAACGATTGCTTCACTATGCTTAGAACTAAATTCAGCAATATGGTCCAATGCTTCGTCTACATCACCAACAGTTTTGATAGACATTTTCATAGATAAAAATTCTGTCCCAAAACTATCTGCTGTCGCAGGAAATAATAAATCAGCTTGATACGTATTTTCTAAATAAGGTAAGGCTGCTTCATCCGCATAGACCACACAATTATGTGCTTTGTCCATGTTTTCCATGATAATTGGTAAGTCCGCTAAACGGTCTTTATGAATCACTAGACAATCCAAAGCATTACAAACACTTACTCTTCTTGATTTAGCATTTTCAACAATCGCTTTTCCCTTTTCTAAATCGGCCGTTTTATCAAAATAAGTATGGACAATACCTGCCCCCGTTTCAATCACAGGCACTTTGGAGTTTTCTCTGACGTAATTAATCAATCCTTGACTACCTCTTGGAATAATAGTATCCACATCATTGACTGCTTCCAAAATATATTTGAGGGCTTCTCTCTCGCTTGGCGCTAAATAACAGACATCTGCTAAATCGTATATTGCCAATACTTGATGAATCAATTTAACAATAGCAATATTCGAAAAGTGCGCATCTCGACTCCCTTTTAAAGCAGCAGCATTCCCCGATTTGAAACAAAGAGAAAATACATCAAAAGTAACATTCGGCCTAGATTCAAAGACAATTCCAATCACTCCTAAGGGGACCGATGTTTTAGTTAATTCTAAACCATTGTCAACCGTTCGATTTTCAAGCGTTTTATTTAAAGGAGAAGGCAAACTAGCGACCTTTCTAATATCTTCTGTTATACTCACTAATCGAGCTTCATTTAGCAGCAATCGGTCGTATTTAGGGTCCTGCTGATTCATACGGTCTAAATCTTTTTGGTTCTCTGCCAAAATATAATCCGTATTCGCCAACGTCAAATCTGCCAATTCATTTAAAATGGTATGAATATCTTTATCTGTCAATCGAATCAGTTTTCGACTAGCTCTACTTAATCTTTTTAAATCTTCGATAATATTTACGTCTGAAACTACCATTTTTAAAACGGTTTATGGTAAATAGTCAAGTTGGACAATTTACTTAATTTGAAAATATAACTTGGTAATTATTTGGTAGGGAAGTTTGGCTTCGACAAGATTATAAAAATCTATTGGGCAACGCAAGTTTTAATTGTTGAGATATACTAAACTTTTAAATTTAGCCTATCCTTTCCCACAACTAAAAAAGAGCGATTGAAATGAATCAACCGCTCTTTTTTATAAATCGTTCCCAATTTAACGATTAATAAAATTTAGAACGTAAATCTTCTACCTCTGCATTCTTTTTCATTGCTTGCATCAAGCGAGCAGTGATTTGAGATTGTGCTGTAGAAGAACTATTTTTTCTTAACTGTGGAATATTAACTGCAGTTCCAACAGCTGGCTTATTATTTAATTTGACCACATAGACGCCACTATTACCAACAATTGGCTTAGAAACGCTATTCACATCCATATTGAAAGCCGATGCAATTACTGCTGGTTCATTTCCTAAACCTTGTACAAAAGTTGCATCAAAAGTAACATCCGTTGCATTCTCAACTTCTGAATCAAACTGGCTAGCAATTGAACTTAAATCACTACCTGTGACTTTTGTCGCTAAGACTTCTCCTTTCTTTTGATTTCTCACCAATGCTTCAATTTCATCTTTAACACTTGCTACAGAAGGCATACCAGCATCTTGAATACTTGTCAAAGCAGCTACAACGTATTTATTGGTAAATAATTCAACAGGGTCTTGGAAAGAATAAACACTTGGAGATACACCTCCTTCTTCCGAGTTACCATCGTAAGCAAATTTTACAATATCTCTAGCATCTGTACCACTTCCTAATGCACCTACTGCAAAATCATTTGCTTTTAATGCACCTGAAGATTCGATAGATAAAGTACCACTTTGTGCAACTGCTGTTTGCATAGCTTCTAAAGTTCTATTTTTAGATAAGAACTCATTTGCTTTTTCAAAAATCGCATTTTGTGTCTCTTCACTAGGCGTGATAGCTTGAGCGATAATAGCAATTTTCACTCTATCTGTAGTTGCTCTTGAACGACTAATAGGTTCAATCAAGTGTACACCGTATGCAGTTCTAGCTTTATATAATTTTCCAAATTGACCATTCAACATCACCTCTTGATACTGAGGTACAAATTGATTCACAGGAATCTTTTCGTATAAACCACCTTTAGCTGCACTTCCTTGGTCTTGGCTTAATGCTTTTGCTAATTCTTCAAAATTACCTCCTGCCTCAATCACTGCTTTAATACTATCAATTTTAGCATCTGCAGCTGCAAAACTTGCCGCATCTGTTGCATTGATTAAGATATGACGAGTGGTAGAAGAATCCGCTAGGCTTCCTCTTTCCATCACTTTCAAAATTTGGTAAGACTTCCCTTCTAAATAAGGTCCGTATACTTGCCCAACTGCTGTATTAAATACCGCCTCTTGGATACCAATAGGTAATTCTTCTTTACCTAACCAAGTTGGATTCACTTGACCGTAATTATTTTCAACAAAAATGGTATCGTTTTGAGTTGATACAAATCCTGGGATTAAATCACTTAATTGATTTCTGTAGTTGGCAGAATCAACTGAAGTTGGAATCACATCGAAAGAAACATAGTCAACTCTACGTGTTTCCTCAGTCTGCATATAAGTCCCTTTGTTAGCAGCTAAATAGCTAGAAAAATCAGCGTCTGCTAATTTAATCTCACTATCATCTACTTCTGTAAAAGGAATTTTTACAAAATCAAAAGCAATTCGTTGTGTTTGGTCGCCATATGTTTGTTCTACCATCCATGTTGGAGTATACAAACCTTTACCAACCATTGTATTCAACTTAGATTGCAATCTATCCTTAATAATTTCTTTTTCCTGATGAGCCCAAAATCGCTTTTGCTCAGGTAAAATAGTACCGTCTTGAATTTGCTGACGGAATTGGTTTAAAGAATTCACATCAACCTGTCCCGTTTGAGGATTTCTAAAACGATTGATAATCACCGGGCTTTTATTTGCACCGAATTGTAAATCAATTAACTCATCTCTACTCACACTCAACCCTAAAGCATCTGCTTGTTTAGATACAATTGCTTCTTCTACGAAATAGTTCCACAGTTGGCTTCGTCTAGCGAATACATCTGCTGAGCTACCAGAATAAAGCATATTCTCTACGCCTTGGAATTCGTTCCAATCAATAGTTTTGCCATTTATTTTCCCCATTGCTAAGGAAGTAACTGCGCCACCTCTATTTCCTGCTGAAGTCATGTCCATAATAATGAACGCTGCCAAAGCCAAACCAATAACGAGGATTAATAGCCAGCTATTTTTCCGAATCGTTCCTATAAGTGCCATCTGTCTAAATGAATTTTTGTTAATTAGTTATAAACGAAAATAAGTTTTTTTGAAAGTTTTAGAATTGATTATTTTTTCAATGTATTTTCAATACATCTAAAAAAGAATCATTTCAAAAACAAAAAACTTTTTTCGTTATTTTAAATCTGTTTCTACTCGAAACGTTTGTTTATTAGCTACTCTTCTATTTCGTTTTTTCTATCTTAAAAAGTCTTGACAACCAATTAAATAGAATTATTTTAAAATAATATTTTTTAATTTAAAATTGCTGTTTTTCAAAAAGCTGTGCAAATTTAAGGGTATTCCGTCGTAAAATCAATTGCATAAGGATTAGTCTCTAGTTTATAGTCTTAGAGTAATCCTCTAATCTCTAAAACTTGTGTAAATCGTAACTGCTCTAATCCACTAATTCTCGACAAGCTCGGTACAAGTCTTTCCAATCTTTTCGGTCTTTCACGACTGTTTCCAAATACTCAATCCAAACCGTTTTATCTTGGACAGGGTCTTTTATAATGGCCCCTGTAATACCCGCTGCTAAATCTGCCGCTTTCAATTCACCATCTCCAAAATGAGTCGCTAAGGCTTGCCCACTATTGATAACAGAAATTGCCTCGGCGGTACTTAAAGTACTACTCGGAGATTTTAGTTTTGTTCTATTATCTTCGGTCTTTCCAGTACGTAATTCTCTAAAAATGGTTACTAAGCGTTGGATTTCTTTCACAGGTGCAGGCGAACTTGGCATTTCCAAAGCCTTTCCTAGTTTCTCTACCCTATTTTTCACAATATTTACTTCCTCTTCTAATTCGGCTGGTAAAGGCAAAACAACGGTATTAAATCTTCGTCTCAAAGCACTAGATAATTCATTCACGCCTTTGTCTCTATCATTTGCAGTAGCAATGACATTGAAGCCTCTTTGAGCTTGTACTTCGGTATTTAATTCTGGAATTGGCAATAGTTTTTCTGATAATAAAGTAATCAAGGTATCCTGCACATCAGAAGGAATTCTAGTTAACTCTTCTATTCTCGCAATTTTTCCCTTTTGCATAGCTGTCATCATCGGGCTTGCGACCATTGCACTTTCAGAGGGGCCTTCTGCAATTAATTTGGCATAATTCCAGCCATAGCGTAGGCTTTCTTCACTCATCCCCGCTGTACCTTGTACCAACAATTTAGAGGTTCCCGAAATTGCTGCCGCTAAATGTTCTGATACCCATGTCTTTCCCGTTCCTGGAATTCCCATTAACATCAATGCTCTATCCGTCACTAAAGTAGCCACGGCAACTTCTATCAATCTTTTATTTCCAAAATATTTAGGTTCTATTGCTGTACCGTCATCCAATGTTCCGCCCATGATATAGGTCACCACCGCCCACGGGGACATTGCCCAATTTGTAGGCACTTGTCGGTCATCTATTTTTTTTAATGCCTTTAGTTCTTTGGCGTACTGATTTTCGGCGTGTTGTCGTAGAATATTGCTCATAATTATAGGTTATGAGGTGTCAGGTATCGGGTGTCAGGTGTCAGATTACACGTAACGTTTAACCTGACACCTAACACCCGATACCTGACACCTAATTTTCTTTTTCTAATTCCAATAACATTTCTTTTCTAAAACTCAAAATATTTAAAAACTGTTGCACATCTTTGTCCCAGCCTGCCCAACCTCTAGAATCACTCAACCAAAAATGACTTAAAGTCTTTTCCATAGTTGGTTTTACATTATAAGCCGCTCTTTTCAGCAGCATTCGATATTGATAGCCAGACCAAGAGTAACTTACATTTTCGCCTAGCCATTCTTTTAATTGGTCCATTACTAGATTCGTCAAACGGTCATCCCACACATAATTTTCTTTTTGTAGTAATTGAATCAAAGGAGAATGCTCATCAGGGAGTACTTTGACCGCTTTTAATTTTTCATAAAGCACTTCATTAAAAACCTCGTTGGGTAATTTGCTTAAAATAGGCTTGATGTCTAATTGTGTCCATTTGTGCATGGTATAATTTGCCAACCAGAATCGCAAAATCGCTTCCATCCAATCTACAGACTCATGCAAAGCAGTCGCCACAGCAACACCTTCGACTAACATTAATGCCCATTCACTATTTCCAAAAAGGTATAGAATTTCAGCAGGTTGTTTTTTCAAATGTTTTTCCCATTTATTGGGCGGTACGATACACATCATTTGAAAAAGCATCCCTGTAGTTTCTCCTCCTCGCTTCCATTTCTTTTTGGGATTGATTCCATCTCGAAGCAATGCTTTGTCCTTGACCGTTGGCAAAATAATCACAGGTTTTTCAATGCCATCAATTTTTCCAACCGTAACCAAGGTTTCTAAATACTTAAATATTCTTTTTTGTAATTGACTATTCGGCAATTGACTTAATAACTCAGCAGCAACCACTCTTATTCCTTTTCTTGGAAAATCTAGGCACTCTTCTAAAAATACTTCATCTAAATCCGATAATTCAATCGACAAACATTTTAAAAAAGCTGTTTTTTCCGCCAGTCCATCTTCTGTCCAAGTCGATAACAATAAAGCCAATCCTTTGGCAGGGTCTGCACGACGCAACGCTTTTAATATATCAATCCGTTCTTCTTTAGTGCCTATTTCCCATTTTTCTTGCGAGACCGTAACCGCTAATTTTTGCCATGCTGGATTTAGCTGAATTAACCAATTTCCTCTATTTCCAATAATTGGTTTTAAATTATGCCATAATTCTTCGTCTTTTACACATTTGTCTAAAAGTTCTGGTAGCAATTCAAAGGGCAAGCATTTATTGTAATCTGCCATTCGTTCTACAAATTCCGTCAAAGCACCCGCATAGCGGCCTTCTAAAATCAAACCTAAATGGTTTGCAGATTTGATACGACAACTTGCTAATTCCTCTTCTGGGCTTGGATTCAATGCTTCGCCTTCCCATTGTTTAGGTTGGAATCCTGCTTTTTGCAAGGGCGCATATAAAGCGGCACTTTCTAAAACAACTTCCGTAATTTCTTTCTCTGTATCAATACCATAGCCTTCCAACTCTACTTTCATAGCAGGGGATAAGGTACTTCGGTCTGTACCCAACAAGGCTAATTTGACTAGTTCGTTCCAGCGCATGTTTTTATAATAACTGTAGTGTCAAGCTCTACCAGGTATCGGTCTAACGCCACCAAGCAGAGCTAGGCGCTACATAAAACTATAGCGATATAGAAGCACAAAATAAAATGATTTCTATCTAAATTTCACTAGATATTATTTTATAGCAAAGAAACTACTTATTTTTGTCTTTCAGTTAAACTACACAAAATAGAATGGACCAACTAGCACAACATATAGAGAGTATTGTTTTTGTATCAGAATCACCTATTACTTTCAAAGAGATTAAAAGCTGTTTAGAAGAGACTTTTGAAACTAAGTTTAAAAAGCCCGCTATAGAAAAAGCTATTGATGAGCTCAAAACAAAATATCAAGAAGAAGAATTTTCTTTTGAATTCTTAGAAATTGCAGGTGGCTTTCAGTTTCTCACCAAACCTGCTTTCCACAACTCTGTCGGTACTTTACTTAGGCAAAATAATAAAAGAAGGCTGTCTAAAGCAGCTTTGGAAACGTTGTCTATTATTGCTTATAAACAACCTGTTGTTAAAAGTGAAATGGAGAAAATTAGAGGGGTAAGTTGTGATTATTCTGTACAGAAATTATTGGAAAAAGAATTAATCATGATGGTTGGTCGAAGTGAAGCGCCTGGGAGACCTTTATTGTATGGAACTAGCGAAAAGTTTATGGATTATTTTGGTTTAAAAAGTTTGGACGAAATGCCAAAACCAAAAGACTTTAGAGATCCTGATAATGAAATTGGAGAACAAGCGCCGATTGATGAAAGTGTTGCAACTGCACCAGTAGCAGAAATGCCTACAGATGCACATCCCTCTCCGAATGAAGCAGCAATCGTAGAAGGAGAAAAATTGGAAGAGGAAGCAATTGACGTACTAACTGATGTACAACCTCAAGCAGCGGAAACTGAAACAGTAATTGAGGACTCAATAGAGATTCAAAACGAAGAACAAACTGATGTTGTTCAACCTACCGAAGATACACCATCTGTAGAAGCAGACAATCAAATAAAATCTGAGGATGAACCGCTTAGCGAGAATACCGAAGACTATGAAAATTTAGCTACTGATTCTGAGGAAGAAGTAATAGAAGATTTGCCCTCAGAGGATACTGAAGATTAAAACAATGTTCAATTTGTAATTTTCAATTTTCAAATAGCGGCATGGTAAACTCTGCGCAATTTGAAAATTGAAAATTTTAAATTGAACATTGAAAATTTAAACGGGTGTTATAGGGAAATTGAACTAAGGTTAGGAAGTAATTTTTATTCGCTCTTTTATGGATTGAACTAAGGCAGGTGAAACTGTGCGGCGCTGAACTCGGCTTTTTACAAACTCTCTAAAGGATTTTTCTTTGTGTAGTAATTCCATGTAATTGGGATTCGACTTAATCTCTCTCAACAACTCTCTTTCCGCTTCTTTCGTCAAGGCATTATCTAAGTACATCGTGACTTTCTTGATTAGGTCTTTATAATCCTGTGAATTCTTCATGCTTAATGAAATTTAAACCGTCCGCTTAGCACAACAATCCGTCGTTGATGAATTACAAAAACGCCAACTTGCCGCCTCAAAGGCCGTAATCCCTTTCAACGATGGGACACAAAAACAAGATGTCGAATTAAATAAACTCATGTCGTGACAGAAAAAACCCCAAGCAGGCGAAAATCTCTAATCAAAAATCCTATTCTAAAAAGTAAAACACACTACAGGCAATCTCTTTTTACCGAGACATATATTGCTGTTGCAGGTATCTTATCATTTAAGTTTAAAATTTAAGTTTAAAATATTCAGCCTACTTGGGGTCATGATGATTCATGCGCAAGCAGCGTGATGAACAATATTATTTATTGGGAGGTGTCGGGTTAAAGGTGTCAGGTACTAGGTTGGACGTTAACAACATCGTGTTATCAAAGTCTAACCTGATACCTGATACCCAAAACCTGGTACCTCTTTATTCTTTAGAACGCTTATCAGAATAGCCGTATTCAGCAGCATATTCCTTTAGCTTTTCTTTTAACATATTTCTAGAACGGAATAATCGAGAACGAACCGTTCCGATTGGGACATTGATGATTTTAGAAATTTCTTCGTAAGTAAATCCTTCAATGTCACATAGTAAAATTACCGTTCTAAAGTCAACGGGTAACGAGTTAATCGCTATCGTGACTTCATCGCCCATCATCTTATCAAACATCTCTGTTCGCAAATCATCATAAGAAGAGAAATTAGTATCTTCTTCATTGTGGTAATTCACGATTTCTTCATAATCAACCTTTGTCGGTTGCTTAGTTTTTTTGCGATAATCATTAATAAACGCATTCTTTAGAATACGGAACAACCAAGCTTTGGCATTGGTTCCCACTTCATAGTTGTCTATGAAACGGTAGGCTTTCATATAGGCCTCCTGTACCAAGTCGTTGGCATCCTCCTCACTGTAAGTAAGGTGGTAAGCAAAATTGTACAAAGCATCAATCTGAGGTAAAAACTCCTCGTTGAAGACTTTGTCTTTTGCTATTTTTTTGGTATTGTCGGCCATAAGTACCATAATAATAGAAACTTTTTTGTGAAGTAAAAACTATAAAGCTTAAAAACCTAAGCGTTTACGTTTTCCTTTTCACTACGTTAAATAAGGTTTTGATTGGTGTATCGTGACCATTAACCAACGTTTTTTTGATAAAGTTCCTTGTTTTTGAAATTCTTTGGTTTTT
>CALJVJ010000020.1 GCA_937974625.1 uncultured Saprospiraceae bacterium | reverse complement strand
CCTTACTTTTGCATTGCTTTTCTCAAGGGGGTGGCCCAATATATCGGCCTGAGATTATACCCATTGAACCTGCCCAGATAATGCTGGGAAGGGATAATGTTAATTTGTCATTTACTTTTAGACTTAGTAAAAGTGATTTTGGATTGTTGTAAAACAATCAACAATTGACTATTTCTTACTTTAAATGACTTAGAAAGCAAGCTTCATCCAAGCCCACTGGATGGAAGAAATTTTAATATGCGAGAGATACCTTTCTCGCTTTTTCAAATTGTATTATGAAAAATTTATTAAGCATTGGTCTACTGCTTTTGGCAGCAATGACCACCTATGCGCAAGGGACCATTACAGGTAAAATCACCAGTAATGAAGGGGAAACATTAATTGGTGCAACGGTCCAATTGTATGAAACCAAACAAGGGGCAGTGACCGACCTTGATGGGATTTATAAAATCAAAAATATCCCAACTGGCACTTATACTGTAATGGTTAGCTACGTTGGATTTGAAACAACCCCTACAAAAGTAACGGTCCAGGAAAGTGGACAAACGGTCAACTTAAATATTCGTATTAAAGAAGCGCCCATTGCTTTTGACCAGATTATTGTAAAGTCTACCAGAGCAACAGAGAAATTGCCTATTACTTTTACCAACTTAGAAAAAGAAGCCATTGATGCCAATAACTTAGGGCAGGATGTTCCTTTTTTACTAAAATGGACGCCATCTACGGTTGTTAATTCCGATGCTGGAACTGGAATCGGCTACACAGGTTTGCGAATCAGAGGAATAGACCCCAGTAGAATCAATGTAACGCTCAATGGTATTCCATTAAATGATTCGGAGTCTCAAGGTGTTTTTTGGGTAAATATGCCCGATTTTGCAACCTCTACCGACAATATTCAAGTGCAAAGAGGGGTCGGTACTTCCACCAATGGCCCTGCTGCTTTTGGCGCGTCTATCAATTTAAATACTTCCGTCCTGCATAGAGAAGCTTACGGCCAGATTAGTACTACCATCGGCTCGTTTAATACCAGAAAAGCGAATATTACTTTTGGGACTGGACTCATTAATGATAAATTTACAGTAGACGGTCGCTTGTCTACTATTGATTCAGATGGCTATATTGACCGAGCTTCGGTTGATTTATCTTCTTATTACTTATCAGGTGCCTATATTGGTCGGAAAAGTTCACTTCGTTTTAATGCCTTTAGTGGGCATGAAGTAACTTACCAAGCTTGGAACGGCGTACCTGCGCAGTATTTAGACAATGCAGAATTTGAGGATTCTTTTAGAACCTATAATTCTGCTGGGACAGACAAACCAGGTGAACCACATGATAATGAAGTGGACGACTACCAACAAAGCCATTATCAAGTCCTATGGACTAGTCAATTAAATAGCAATTGGGATTTAAATTTAACAGGAAACTATACTAAAGGGCAAGGCTTTTTTGAATTGTATAAAGGAGGCGCTTCTTTTAGTCGATACCAAATTGAGCCATTGACTATCGGTGGAGAAACCATCGAAAGTACAGATTTAATCGAAAGAAGATGGTTAGATAATGACTTTTATTTTGGGTCTGTTGCTGCTAATTATAGCAGTGATAATCAAAAATTAAATGTGAATTTGGGTGCTGCTTTTAGTGTCTATAAGGGAGACCATTTTGGACAGGTCATCTGGGCAAGATTTGCTAATAATATTGAACAAGACCATCGCTATTATGAAAATGATGCGGTAAAAACGGATTTTAATATCTTTTCAAAAGGCAGTTATCAATTAGCCGATAAATTGACTGGATTTTTGGATTTACAATACCGTAAAGTGGATTATGAATTTGATGGCTTTGATAATAATGGTGCTGTCATTACCCAAAATGTAGACTTCAATTTTTTCAACCCTAAATTTGGATTAACCTATGAGTTTAACCCACAAACTAGTTTATATGTTTACACAGGTGTTGGAAATAAAGAACCTAATAGAAGTGATTTTACCGATACTTCTCCTACTTCTCGTCCACAACATGAAACAGTTGTAGATACTGAATTAGGCTTTAAAAAGACTTGGAAAAAAGCAGGCATTGAGGCGAATTTATACTACATGAACTATAATAATCAACTAGTTTTGACTGGTCAAATCAATGATGTCGGAGAATATGCCAGAATTAATGCCAAAGACAGCTACCGTGCTGGCTTTGAATTAGCTGCTGGTTACCAATTGACCAAACAGCTCAACTTAGATGGTTCTTTGACGTTAAGTGATAATAAAATCAAATCCTTCACAGAGTTTATCGATAGCTGGGATACGGGGGCACAGGAAGCTGTTGAGCATGGAGATACCGATTTGGCGCTTTCTCCTAGTACTATTTTCAATGCTAATTTAAGTTTCAATGCCTTGCCAGCAGTTAAAAATCAAGATTTGACTTTAGGCTTAGGTACTAAATTTGTTGGGGAGCAATTTATAGACAATACCTCCAATAAAAATACGGCTTTGCCTTCCTATAATTACACAGATTTCAGATTGGCATACACTATCAAATCGACTTTTGTTAATGAAATAGCACTAACCCTTTTGGTTAGGAATCTTTTTGATGCGCAATACATTTCTAGTGCCTGGACTTACCGATATATTTCGGAAGGATATGATGGCAGACCGGATGACCCATCAACTAGATTGGAACAAGGAAGTACCTATAATTTGACGGGATATTATCCGCAGGCAGGACGAAATTTCTTATTAGGCGTTAGTTTGAGGTTTTAGCAATGTGCGGAGGGCAGAGGGCTAAGGGCGTAGGGTTAGAAAATCTTACATAAATCATACATCTTACATCATAAATCCATCTAGTATTACGTGGCAGACTTGTCCGATTTATTCGGGTGAATTTATGATATAAGAATTCCCATGTACTTGATAATGAATTTGTTACCCCAAATATCACATCAAAAACCTTAACTTTATAAGGCTTAAAACTAGGTAGATTTATGATGTATGATTTATGAACTATGATTTATGAACTATGATTTATGATTTTCAGCCTCTCCCTTAGTCCTTCCTGCTCCCCTAAAGCTCATTTTCAACAATCAAGTCCAGATAATCCGCGGCCAATTCTTTAGCCGAAACGGGGACTACGCCCACTTTTTCACAAACCTGACCTCCCGCCAAATTTGCCAAAGCAGCAATATCGCTCAAAGGTAATTTTAAGGCAACTCCTAAAGCAGCTATACTAACCACAGAATCTCCTGCCCCACATACATCTGCGATGGTTCGCGGGTTAGTGGGTAAGATTTGTTGGCGCACTCCATCATCATAAAAAATTCCTTTATCTGAAAGCGTAATTAAAGTATTGGTGTTTTTGAGTTGAGTTTTAATATGAGTTGCCGCTTTTATCAAATCGGCTAAATTAGGGGCACTCTGAAAAGGAAGATTGGCATTAATTTCTTTCAGATTGGGTTTAAACAGGGTTGCTCTTTTATAAGCATAGAAATTTTTATGCTTTGGGTCTACTACCGTGGGCACATCCTTTTTTATAGCCAATAATAAAATATCCCCTATCAGCTTTTGAGTCAGCACCCCTTTGTTATAATCTTGAAAAAGAATCACATCAATTTCCATTTCCTCTAAGACATTATTAATACCCTTCTTTAACTTAGATTTTTCCCCTTGAGAAAGGTCAATCGTATCTTCCTCATCATACCGTATCACTTGTTGGTTTTTTGCTAGGACTCTAGTCTTAGTGGTGGTTCTTCTAGTTTTAGAAATTTGTAAATACTTAGTGGAAATATGACTTGCTGATAATAAATCTTTTAGTAATTGTCCTTCCCTATCGTTTCCTATAACACTACAAACTATAGGTTTAGCTCCTAAAGCTTGAATATTCAAGGCTACGTTTGCGGCACCGCCTGGTCGAGTTTCCTTCTTTTGTATTTCAATAATTGGCACCGGTGCTTCTGGAGAAATTCTAGTCATTTTTCCATACAAATAGGCATCGAGCATCACATCTCCGACTATTAAAACCTTTAATCCCTGAAAAGCATTGATTGTTTCTTTTATGTTTAGCATAAAGAAGTGTAGGTGCAGTTTTTAATAACAAAAATATTGAATAGCAAAATAACCTAAGATATGGCAGTTATGCAAGGAGCGCCTTAAGAAAAGAAAAAATGCCTTTAATGAGTGTTTGTTCTCTATACTACTAATTTATAGCTTTCTTCAGACTTTTAAAAAATTTGAGGTAAGAAATTATATATTTTTATTATTTGTAATTGAAAGACAATCTAATGTCAATAAAAAAAAGGGACCAAACCGAAGTTTGTTCCCTAATATCTTTTATCTACCCCCCAGCGATAAAAGACAATTCAAAGATAGGCCTAACGTACTGCCGTTGTTTACCAAAAGGATTTTTTTTGTGACAAGCTCTTTTTTTCAAAAAGTATTAGAAATAGATTATATGCCTAAAATTATATTGCTTTAGTGTTTGAGGGTCTAGGTTTAAAACTTGACAAGTCCGGGTTATTCTTTTGGACGTTCAATCGGCTGAGAAAAAATTTTGAGTTGGAGTGACAGGGTGTGATGTTAAGTAACAGCAAAACAATAACTCCGTCATTTGGATGGCTTCTTTTTTATTGGTCTGTAAAATAATTAATCTTTTTTAGAAAACTGTGGGTACACTTTCCAAACCCACGACACTCCTTAATGTAACGAACAAGATTAAACTTAAAACCTAAAAAAAATTAATCATGAAAAATTCAATCATCTTCGCATTTATCGCTTTATTTTCTTTCGCTTTTTCTTTGACCGCTATTGCTGGCGGCATCTGTAACAAAAACTACTGGTTCGACAATGTAAGACATGGCGACACTTACCAAACTGGAAAAAACTTGTACGTTAAAGTAAAAGCGCAAAATCACTATGATATTAAAGACATGACGCTTTATATTAATAACCAAAAAATCAGAACAGAGTTGAATGCACCTTATGAGTGGGCGCGCCCAAATTCTGGTGGCGACAATTATCTAAGAAACTTACAAGCAGGAAACTATAAACTAAAATGCGTCATCAAAACCAAATGTGGCGATTCTTACTACAAGATTATTGACTTCTACGTTAGAGGTGGTAACGGTGGCGGAAATAATGGTAACTACTGCGCTCAAAACTACCGATATATGTACGGTCAAAATGGATGTCAAGCAGGTAGAGATTTATATGTAAAGATTGGTGCAGACAACCACCAAAAAGTAGAATGGATGGAGTTATACATCAATGGATACAAAGTAAGACGAGAAACGAACGCTCCATATGAATGGGGTAGACCAAATGGAAATGGTGACCAGTACTTAAGAAATATGAGAAGAGGGTCCTACTTATTGAAGTGCAAGATTAAAACGGAATGTGGGGATATAGTGTGGAAGCAAAAGCAGATTACCGTTCATTAGAATAAAATAACTCCAGAACCTATATACCAACGGCAAGGTGATTTAAATCGCCTTGCCGCTTTTGGCTTTTTCTCTGTTCTTGATTAGGAGGGTAGAGAAGAAGAAACATGCCTGTCTACCGACAGGTAGAATTAATTTTTAGACAGCTGCTCCTTTGGGGTGGCTGATTTTTTTTGGTTTGGGTAAAAAGAGAAGTGATAAGGGATGATAGATTCTTTAGTATTTTTGGAATTTTAATAGTTGCTAGAGGCAACCTGAATAAAGGTGTCGATGCATAGCAGCTAACCAGCAACATTTTTTTATTTGTTAGCTGTTTTGCCAGCGGGGTCTATGCTAACTATTCTACTGGACAACAATTTTTTATAATATGTATTTCATTATAATTCAGATTTTAAAATGAGAATTAGACTTAGCTAGACGTTCTTTTCTTTTTTTCAATTGAAAAAAAAAGAAACAAAAAATTCTAGTTTGTTTAATTC
>CALJVJ010000019.1 GCA_937974625.1 uncultured Saprospiraceae bacterium | reverse complement strand
AAGTTAGTTAGAGAAGAAGGAATCGTACCCGAAAGATTATTGCTTTGTAACCTCAAATAATATAACTCAATTAGGTTCCCTATTTCTGGAGGTATTGGCCCTGATAATTGGTTATTACCTAAGTTTAAATAAGTAAGATTTGTTAGATTACCTATCTCGGATGGAATTGTACCTGTTAGATCTAGACTATAAAAATATATATTTTCTAATTTCACTAAATTTCCTATACTTGATGGAATAGACCCATTAATAGCATTTCTACTTAAGCTTATATTTTTTAACTCTACTAAATTTCCAATGGTAGGAGGAAAAGTACCTTGTAGATTATTTCCATTATCACTACAGGTTAAACAGTTAACATTTCCATCTAAATCTATTTCTGTAACACAACCAAATGGACTTAAAGTTACCCCATATAAGCTGTCCAATGGTTTATTAAAATCCCATGTGTTGGCCCAATTTGGGCCATCCAATGCATTATATATATCTACCAAAACTAAAGAGTCCAGCATCCTACAAGTGTCATTGGGTTGATCCACAAGGATATTGTCTAGAATTAAAGGATTATTCCATTCCCCTTCGGCTATTAGGCGAATACTTACATTGGATTGACCATCATAGGCAGATAAATCAACTTCTAATTTTTTTATTTCATTACAATTTGGAACTACAAATGCTCCATTTGAATGAGTTGGAGGGTCATTCGTTATTAGGTCAGTACCATTTCGAGTAAATATGGATGTATAGGCTCCACAGTCAGTTCCGACTTCCACTCTCAATTCATTTTCTTCCCCATCAACCTGTGGAATCAAGCCATAATCTAGAATTAAAACAGTATTAGTAAAATTAGTGAAATCCATGTGAGGTAATTCCACCGTTGCAGAACCAACTCCGCCACCCCCATAGACTCTAATTCCACAGCCGATACATTCGTAATTTTCACTATCGTTAAAAATACCGATGCCTTTTTCATTTGATTTTATTACCCAATCTGAGGGGATATCACAGTTTGAAAAATTTTCAAATAAACCTGAATAGGTATTTTTTTCTTCAACGGTTAAATTAAAATCGCCTGTTTCAAATTGAGCTGCTACTTGAATATAATAAGTATTTCCTGGAGAAAGACAAACTTTCTGGATTTCAGAACCATTGCAACATTGACCTTCTATATTATCATTTGCTGCTAATAATACAGCATTTTGGAAAGGATCATTAATAGTACAATCTATGTTTTCGTATAAGGCTATCTTAGAGGAAGAATAACTAATACCCTCTACCTTTATATTGACTATTCCTGAACTAGGAGCGACGAAGGTGTACCATAGGGAGTTATTGATATAGTCACTACACCAACTATTTTCGCAATCTCCTCCTGCTGGTCTTGGTTCACTAGGTTCAATAGTTGTACCTATAAAACTTCCTAAATAGGATGTTCCAATATCAACCATTTGGGCATCGCAGACATCATCAGGAAATATATAAACGAACTCACTTTCTATGTTAAAGCAATTATTTGCACTATTTTCAATTTTATAGGTAATCTCAAATATTCCGTAATTGGTAAAAGTATAGTTTAAATCTTGAGAGGTCCCAACAACGTTCCCATCAATTAGCCACTCATAACTATCGCCAGGAATATTTCCTATGAAATCAACAGGCTGATTGATATTAGCTGCTCCAGAAATTGTAAACGATTCTGAACCTAAACAAGGTAAAATATTAAATATTCGGCTTTCGTCTGAAATTAATGGGTGTGCTGGTCTATTTTGGCTATTATCACCATTATCTCTTACTCGGATTCTAACCGAAGTACTATAAATACTAGGAATAAACCAATCATAGCTACCATTATTTGGTACATCCTCTTCAATTAAGGTCCAATTAGCATTATCTCCTGTTTGAGTAGTATATTCGATTTTTACGGTGGGAATAATAGAAGTCAAAGTACTATTCCAAGTAATAGAGTAGTTAGAACCAGCAGTTAGAATTGAGTTCAAAGTTGGCGTTATTACTTCAATACTTGGCAAACAAGATTCACCTACTCCTACGGCACACCATGCCTGTTCCGAGAAATGATGCTGAGGCCCACCTTCACCAAATAAATCAATAGCGGCCATTATGGTGCCATCTCTAGCATCCAAATAAGTGGCATTTGGTGTCATATAAGTGGTTAATGCCCTGTACATTATTGCAGCCATGTCGTCCATAGTTTGCGGTTGGACATCATAATTATATTGATACTCACTAGTGCCTGTTCCTCCATTTACCATTAAATAGAACCAATAATTTTGTACCCCACTATTTGTATGTACCCCTGCATTATCACCAGTGCCTGTATACCAATTTGTGCCATAATAAGTTTTAGGGTCGCCTTCATCATGTGGATTGGACATACTTCTAAATCCATTATGATTAGCTAGGTCAAAATCTTCGCCCATCAACCAATCTCCACCATCTGGGTCATATTCAAACTCAAAAACGACTCCAAAAATATCACTGAAAGATTCATTTAATGCGCCAGATTCACTGTAATAAACCATTCCACCTAAACCATTATTTTCTGTAACACCGTGTGCAATTTCGTGAGCAATGACATCTAATGAGGTCAATGCGCCCCAAGTTTGACCATTTCCATCACCATAAGTCATGTTAACACCATTCCAAAAAGCATTGACATAATTAGAACCATAGTGAACATAACTTAAAAGGGGTGCACCATTTCCATCAAAACTTTTTCTTCCATGTTTATTCAAGAAATAATCATAAACTTTTTCTGTTCCCCAATGAGCGCCAATTGCGGTAGAATCATCTTGCCAATCATTATCTGCATCAGTAATTTCTGTTAAATTGTCAAAATTATATTCATTGTTAGCAGATAAGGTATGAACAACCTGATTATTATCAGGACCAAGATTACTTGCCATTAAAGTATAGTCAGTTCCATTAAAATCGGAAGTAAAATTTACGATACCTCCATTAGCAGAAACATAATTGGCTTTTCCTGAAGCTGGGGTATCTGCAAAACTTTGATTATGTTTGGACTGGGTATTGTTAGTATTACAATTGTGAGTTGCATGACCATGATTTTCAGAAAAACAATTGGTCTGAATCAAGTCAATTTCTTTGATTATTTGTCGGTTATGTGCATTGATGAAATACCTTTTTTTAGAAATTGGGTCAGCTACGAAAACATCAAATGAATAAGCTAAGGTATATGCACTTTGTTGTTCGTTTTTTGCCCAGACAAGGGTGCCTTTAGGAAAGTGGGTAGCATTATTATCTCCAGTAACCAATTTCAGATTACGTTCTAATTGAGCATCTTGCCAAGCATATCTTTTGAAATTTACAGTATCAGGCAAAGCGAAAATATGGGTTAAAGCATTTTGCTCTGACAAGGAGGGGATTTCTGGAACATCCTCGAAACTAGGCTTTGAATGACCTTGTGCTAAATAAAGTTTTCCAGATTTTTCATGAAGTAACCATGT
Organism: uncultured Saprospiraceae bacterium; assembly: GCA_937974625.1. Taxonomy (GTDB): domain Bacteria; phylum Bacteroidota; class Bacteroidia; order Chitinophagales; family Saprospiraceae; genus JAFMDF01. The sequence continues at coordinate 83,112 of CALJVJ010000019.1, read as the reverse complement.
ATGGTTTTCAATAGGTACTCCTTTGTAAGTCATCTGGTATTGATGGTGTAAGGCACCCAAATTATCCTTAATGGTTTTCAATTGTGGGAAAGTAAAATTTTCATCTAAATTAAGTCCACCATTTATCGAATTAATAAACTCACTAGTATTTAATTCATTTCCGGATTGGAATTTTATCCAACCAGGTCGACTATCATTTGTCACAATATTGGCAAAATCCCCAGAGAAGTTGGCATTTTGAGCAAAAAGTGTAGAAATCGAGAAATAAAAAAATAATACCGTAATGGTTGTGCGAAATAGGCTGTGTTGATTCATTTAACAATGGTTTTTAGATTATTTTCATTCAACACCCCTAAATGCTAACTTGGCGCAATAGAATTTAAGATGATTGAATAGCAATACTCAATTATAAGAAGAATTAAAATTATTAGAACTATTCTATTTTTGAGGTAAAATTTAGAGGCAAGCAAAATCCACATTTATAGGAAATGAGGTATATTTTCATTTGTTTTTTTGCCTTTTGTTTTAATTCAGTTTAACAGATTATACATAATGTTTAGTTCTATATCACAAAGTAAACACTAATCTTTTGAAAATGAAATTATTTTAATATTTTTTTAAAGTCACCTGTAAAAAAAGTGTATTCCGAATGTTATCGGAATACACTTTTTTAATACCAATGAACCACAAAAAAGAATATTTACCGTGCTGCACCCCCATCAATATTCAAACAAACACCAGATACATATCTTGCTTCTGGAGAAGCAAAATATAAATATCCATGAGCGATATCCATTGGGTCACCTAAAAATCGTACTGGAATTTGTTTGGCAAACATTTTTGCAGTTTCTTCCGGAATGGTAGCAGTCATATCTGTTACGGTATAACCTGGAGCTATTACGTTAGCCGTAATGCCATATTTCCCTAATTCTAAAGTCCATGTTTTTGCCATGCCGATTACGCCTGCTTTAGTGGCAGAATAATTGGTTTGCCCATAATTTCCTCGCATCCCTGAAGTTGAAGCAGCAGAAATTATTCTGCCATATTTATTTTCAATCATATATGGAACACAAGCCTTTGTACAAATAAACACACCTGTTAGGTTAACATTCATCACAGCATTCCACTCATCCATGCTCATTTTCAAAAGGGTTCTATCTTTGACAATTCCTGCATTATTAGCTAGAATATCTAATCGACCATATTCTTCAAAAATTCTTTTGGCTTCAGCTTCTACTGCCTCTTTATCAGTAACTGAAATTTTGGTAAAAGTGGCCTTACCACCATTTGCTTGGATACTTTCTGCTGTTTCTTTTCCTACATCTAATAAGTCCCAAATGATTACAGCTGCTCCTTCTTTAGCGAAGAGTTCAGAAATGGCTTTTCCAATTCCTCTGGCTCCTCCTGTAACGATGGCTACTTTGTCTTTTAGTCTCATATTTTAATTCGTTAGTTTTTGATTCTTAAAAATAATTTTTAACAGTAAAAAAAATCTATCCATTTAATTTATAATACAAATCATTCCATTTTAAAGCTTGTTTAAAGGAATGAATTTTTGTTGATTTATCAATCAAAACATATTCTATATTTGCCATTTCAGCAAAGTCTGCTAGATACTCCGCACTTAGATTTTGACTATAACAGGTATGATGTGCTCCACCTGCTAAAATCCAAGCTGCTGCGGCTGTTTTTACATCTGGATGTGCTTTCCATAAGACGCGAGCGACGGGTAAATTTGGTAAATCTGCTTCTGGTGCAATTGCTTCAACTGTGTTGATGAGTAATCTAAATCTATTACCCAAATCTATCATAGAGGCATTTAAAGCTGGACCAGTTTTTCCGTTAAAAACTAATCGAACGGGGTCAGCCTTACCGCCAATGCCTAATGGGTGAATTTCACATTTGGACTTATTCATTGCGATAGTTGGACATATTTCCAGCATGTGGGCGCCAAGTACTGCCATATTTGTTGGGTTAAAATGATAGGTATAATCTTCCATAAAAGAATTACCACCCTCCAATCCATCTCCCATCACTTTCATTGCCCTGACCAAAGCAGCCGTTTTCCAATCACCCTCTGCGCCAAAGCCATATCCTTCTGCCATTAATCGCTGAACCGCAATGCCCGGTAATTGAACTAAGCCAGTCAAATTTTCAAAGGTGTCGGTAAATGCGGTGAAGTTACCTGCTTCTAAAAATGCCCGCAAGCCAATTTCTATTTTTGCTGCTTCTATTAAGGCTTGGTGTTGTTTACCTTTTTTATGAAGGGATTGCATGACTTCATAGGTTTCAAAATACTGACCAATAGTGGCATCTATTTCTTTTGTAGACACTTGCTCAATGAACTGAACTAAATCACCTAATCCATAGCCATTGACCGAATATCCAAATTGAATTTGTGCCGCAACCTTATCACCTTCTGTGACAGCGACTTCCCTCATATTGTCTCCGAATCTGGCAATTTTCATGGTTTGTGTGGCTTTCCACCCAGCAGCCACCCTTGCCCAAATAGCAATTTTTTCAATGACTTCTTCGTCTTGCCAATGCCCGACGACTACTTTACGATTTAAACCCATTCGAGTATTGATGAACCCAAATTCTCTTCCACCGTGAGCAGATTGATTTAAATTCATAAAATCCATATTAATACTAGACCAAGGGATTTCGGCATTAAATTGCGTATGCAAATGAAGCATTGGTTTACTTAGGATTTTTAATCCATTTATCCACATTTTAGCGGGGGAGAAGGTGTGCATCCATGCAATTAAACCAATGCAATTTTCGTCAGAATTAGCAGTTTTGCATAGATTATAGATTTCATCAGGGGTGGTAAGAAGTGCTTTAAACTTTATTTTGATGGGAATATTCTTAGCACGGTTGAGTGCCGTAGCTATTTTTTTGGAATTAGTCTTTACTTGTTTCAAGGTTTCAGGTCCATACAAATGTTGACTTCCTGTAATAAACCAGATTTCGAAGGTTTTGAAATTGTTGAGCATCTTAATTTTGTTTGAACTTTAGTTGACTACCTAACCCAAGTTGCGGACAATGAAAGGAAATAAGGCAATTTTTGGAAATTTTACGGCGAAGCAAGTAAAATGCACCAAAAATTAACGCACCTGGCTGCTGGCCGAGGCAGGTTTTCTTTCTTTAAAAATTGTTTGCAACTTGAATTACTTATGCAAGTTTTTCTATTCCTCCTGTCCATAATAGGAGTTTGGCCCATGTTTGCGCTCAAAATGTTTTTGAATTAAAGTGTTTTTTAAACGAGGAGCCAATGGATTAATACCTAATGAAAGATAGGCCATCTTTGCGCATTCTTCTAATACCGCAGAATTATACACCGCTTTTGAAACGGTTTTTCCCCAAGTAAAAGGTGCGTGATTTCCAATTAAAATCATTTCCACTTCTTCATAAGAAAGTCTTCGATTTTTGAATTCATTTAAGATTTGAAAACCAGTTTCATGCTCGTAATTTCCCTTAATCATTTCATCCGACATGGGAGGCGCACAAGGAATATCAACTGTTAGGTGGTCCGCGTGAGTGGTGCCCATAATCGGCACATCTTTTTGTGCTTGTGCCCATGCGGTACCATAGGTAGAATGTGTATGGACAATTCCACCAATTTTTTCCCAATACTTATATAAAACAGCATGGGTTTTGGTATCAGAAGAAGGCCGCATTGTCCCATCTACGGTATTGCCTTCATAATCTACAATCACCATGTCTTTAGCTGTTAATTTTTTATAAGGCACACCACTTGGTTTAATCGCAAAGACTCCTTTTTCACGGTCCACCACACTCGCATTTCCAAAAGTAAATAAGACTAGACCTAGTTCTGGTAATTGCATATTTGCTTCATAAGCGGCTTCTTTTATTGATTTATAAGTCATTTATTTGGTATTTTGCTCTACTAATTTCCCATATTTACAATAATCCTGATAAATCTGGTCATAGATTTTAACGCGCTTTTTACTTGGTTTATAGACTTTATCAAACCCTGCACCCATTTTTGTCATAGCTGTAGGAACATCTTTATGTATTTTGGCAGCCGTTGCAGCAAACATAGCAGCACCAAGGGCACAGGTCTGTTCTGACTTGGCAATTTTGATAGGGCGGTTTAAAACATCCGCCATGGTCTGCATGACAAAAGGCGATTTTTTAGCAACCCCACCCAAACCAATTATTCCTTTAATAGGGATCCCTTCTTCTTGAAACCGCTCAACTATTTTTCGTGCGCCAAAACAGGTAGCTTCTACCAAAGCCCGAAATATTTTGGGGGCGTCACTTCCTAAATTTAAACCAAAAATAGCTCCTTTTAATGCTTGGTTTGCATCAGGAGTACGTCTCCCATTGAGCCAATCTAAAGCAAGAATTCCAGTTGTTTCAGGTCCTATTTTTTGAGCGGCTTTTGTCAATTCTGGTATAATTCGGTCAATAGCTTCTTCGATTAGTTGGGTTTTTAATTTTTTATCAATTAATTGACTCTTATCAACAGCAGTTGTCAATGACCACGTTAATAAGTTTTTAAACCAAGCATAAACATCACCAAAAGCAGATTGCCCTGCTTCGAGTCCCAGCATACCAGGAATAATAGACCCATCTACTTGTCCACAAATTCCTTTGACTAATTTATCTCCAACCTCTTTAGTTGGTACGACCAACATATCACAGGTAGAAGTACCCATAACTTTACTTAAATGATAGGGTCGTATTTCTCCACCAACAGCGCCCATATGCGCATCAAATGCTCCAACTGCAACCGTAACAGTATTAGACAATCCTAGTTTTTTTGCCCATTCTGCTGATAAATTACCTGCTGGAATATCAGAAGTATAAGTCTCGGTATATAATCTTTTTCGCAATCCATCCAATAATGGGTCTAAGGCTACCAAAAAATCATTTGGTGGTAAACCCTTAAAATCTGGATGCCACAAAGCTTTATGTCCAGCAGCACATCGACTTCGTTTCATGGCATGAACATCTGTTCCGCCTGTCAACAAAAAAGGTATCCAATCACAATGTTCCACCCAAGAGTAAGCTGCCTTTTGAATTTTTTTGTCAACTCTAAGTGTTCGTAGTATTTTTGCCCAAAACCATTCCGATGAATAAATACCCCCTTCGTATTTGGTATAATCAACTTTCCATTGACGGCATAATTCATTAATCTCTGCTGCTTCTTTTATACCCGTATGGTCTTTCCAGAGGATGAACATCGCATTTGGATTCTCAGCAAATTTGGGCAATAAAGCTAAAGGGGTTCCTGTTTTATCAACTGCAACAGGAGTAGAACCCGTTGTATCAATAGCAATGCCTTTAACTTTTGCAGCAGTGCCTTTTGGCGCTTCTTTTAAAGCTTTTTTAATGGATTTTTGTAAACCTTCCACATAATCCAATGGATGTTGCCTAAATTGGTTGGTTGCAGGATTGCAATATTTTCCTTTTTTCCATCTGGGATAATAGAAAACACTACTACCTATTTCTTTTCCATTTTTGGTATTTACAATAACTGAACGTACAGAATCTGTACCATAATCTACACCTATTACATAGCTCATAAGCTGGATTTTGTATAATAATTACCATTCTAAAACTATCTTTCCAAAATGTTGTCCAGTTTCTTGATATCTAAAAGCATCTGCTAATTGTTCGAATCCAAAGCTTTTATCAATTACTGGTTTGATGCCACTAATATTGATGGCTTCAATCATTTTTTCTTGCATCATTTTACTACCAACGGCAATTCCAATCAATCGAATGTGCTTAAAAAATAGTTTTGGGAAAGTGATTTCTCCTTTACGACCATTTCCTAAAATACCTATCGAAGAAATATGACCGCCAATCTTTACTGCATCAATAGAATTTTTCATGGTAGAACCGCCTCCTACATCCAACACATGGTCTACGCCACCATTGGATAGCATATAAATTGTTTTACCCCATTTGGGGTCTTCTTTATAATTGACCACTGCTGAAGCCCCCATTTCTTTTAATCGCTCTGCCTTTTTGGGAGAAGAGGTAGTAGCAAAAACTTTAGCTCCAGCTGCTTTAGCAAATTGTAAAGCAAAAATAGACATCCCGCCTGTCCCTTGAATCAGGACTGAATCCCCTGCTTGCAACTTTCCTTCTACCATCAATGCTCTCCAAGCAGTTGCTGCAGCACAAGGCAAAGTGGCTGCTTCTGCATAGGAATAGCCATCCGGCATTTTAGTAACGGAAGTAGCTGGCACACAACTTTTGTCTGTAACAAACCCGTTTATCGTTTCTCCATTTACGAACATCATTTTTGGTAAGGTAGGTACACCGTCCATCCAATTTTGGAAAAATAGAGACATGACTTTATCACCCACTTTCCAATGATGCACGCCTTGCCCTACACCTATGACCTCTCCTGCACCATCTGACATCGGAACCCGCCCATCAGCAACGGGAATTCCACCTACTGCTACCAAATAGTCGTGAAAGTTTAAAGAGGTAGCATGCCATGCTACTAAGATTTCATTGGCTTTGGGGATAGGGTCAGCAGATTCTTTGATGACTAGATTATCAAGTCCTCCTGGTTTAGTTACCGTAACTGATTTCATTAATTTGATTTATTAATTGTTAAGGAACGATAAAACAATAACTCGCTCAACTTGACGAACTTATTCTGTAATCGTTCCTAAAAATACCAAAGTTAGAATTTTAACGGACTTTACTTGAAATATGAATAGAGAATTTTTTATTTTTTGGCAAGAAGAGCCTTTAAAAAGAAGTAGGGGATAATTTAAAATAATTGGTGACTGCGTAATTTGACAAATAAATAATAATAATTCTCACAACGACACAACGATACGACGACACAACAAATTAGACAAGTTAATGTGTTGACGACCCTTTGTGAGAAATACTAAATTGCTATTCTAACATATCATTAGGCAAATGCTTAGAAGTTTTCGCACCCAAATCCTTAATGCGTTCAGCTCGACCAATTAAAGTATCTCCAAACTTTTTAGAATCGACTAATTTATTCATAGCATCGCTATAGGAAGTTTGCGTTTGTTGAATACGCGTTCCAATCAATTTTAAATCATCAACAAAATTGACAAACTTATCGTAGAGTAAACCACTTTGACGGGCAATTTCTAAGACGTTTTTCTTTTGTTTTTCTTGCTTCCAAATAAATGCAACTGTTCGCATAGTCGCTAAGAGGGTAGAGGTGGTGACTAAAACAATATTCCGCTCCAAAGCTTCCATAAAGAGGTTACTGTTCTTCTGTATTGCTACTGAAAATGCTGATTCAATGGGAATGAACATCAATAAATAATCAGGCGTATTTATCTTATAAAGTTGGGTATAGTTTTTACTGCCTAGGTCTTTAATGTGATTTCGAATACTTTCGATATGCAACTTGATAAAGGTCTCTCTTTGTCCTTTTTCTGGGGCATTGAAATATTGCTCATAGGCTTTTAAGGAAACTTTGGAGTCAATGATTAAATGTTTGCCATCAGGCATATTGATAATAAAATCAGGTCGTTTTCTATTACCCGCCTCGTCCAAATAAGTACTTTGAGTGGTAAAATGAATGCCTTCATGTAGCCCTGCTTTTTCCAATAAAGTCTGCAATTGATATTCCCCCCAATCGCCCTGTACCTTAGAATCTCCTTTTAAGGCACTTACAAGGTTGGCTGCATCTTCACTCAGTTGAAGATTGAGGTCCCGGAGTTGTTCAATTTCCTTTTTTAAAGAAAACCGTTCTTTAGTTTCATCCAAATATTTTTGATGAATACTACTTTCAAAATCCTTAATTTTCTCTTTTAAAGGGGTAAGAATCTGAGCCATTTGCACCTGATTCTGGGTAGTGAATTTCTGACTTTTTTCCTCTAAAATCCGATTGGCTAAATTTTCAAATTCTGAAGTAAATCGTTTTTGAATAGCTTGTAATTCCTCTTTTTCTTGCGCCAGTCTTTGTTCTAAATGCAATACAATTTGTTCTTTGGCTGATACCAATTTATGCAATTGAATAATTTCGCCCTCTTTTTCATTGATATCGGCTCGATAAGTATCATTTTGTAATTGCAAAGTATTCAACACCTCTTTTGCTACGTATTTTTCTCTTAACTCCGTACTAGAAACATATCCTTTGGCAAAATTATTTTTAAATAACAACCATAAAATAACCCCGATAATTAGCCAACCGATAATTAGTAGAATAAATAATTGGGTCAAATCCATAAATATTAATTGCTGATTATCAGATTTTTATAAAATAAAACTAATTTTTGTTTTTAATTAATGCAATAATAAAACAAAAAATGGGTTAATCGAAATTATTAGGAATTTATTATTAAATTCGCTGTTTAGTTTTGAACCAATACACAATTTTCAAAGCTGTCACTATTTTTGCCTTAGATAGTTTAGATACTTTTCAACTTTAATAATTTCATCAAAATGCGTAATTTTTCTTTCTTTCTTTTCTTAGCAATATTAGGTTTTGGCTGTAAAAGTGAGACGGCATCCAATGCAGCGGAGGTTGCCAAGCTTATTAATCCAATGGATGGTTTATCTATGACCAACAAAGTTTATGGTCAAACTCCAGATGGAACTGCTTATTTATACACGATGAAGAATAAAAACGGAATGGAGGTAAGTATTAGTAATTATGGAGGTATCGTTACCAATATAAAAACACCTGACAAAAATGGTGTGATGGCAGATGTAGTATTGGGATTCGATAGTTTATCAGGGTATTTAAGCTCTGCAAATCCTTATTTTGGAGGAATTATCGGTCGATATGGAAATAGAATCGCTAAAGGGAAATTTACCCTAAATGGGGAAGCATACAAATTGGCAACTAATGATAATACCAATCATTTGCATGGAGGAGAAAAAGGCTTTGACAAAGTGATGTGGAATATAAAAGAGACCAAAGGTGGTGATGCCATAGGAGTAGAATTAACCTACAGAAGTAAAGATATGGAAGAAGGATATCCGGGCAATATGAATGTAAAGGTGATTTATCTTTTAAATAATTCTAATGAATTTTTAATCCGATATGAAGCGAATTCGGATAAGGCGACCATTTGTAATTTGACCAATCATACCTACTTTAATTTAGCAGGGGAGGGTAATGGAGATATTTTAGGCCATCAATTAAAGATAGATGGGGATTGGATGACGCCTGTTGATAAATCCTTGATTCCTACAGGCGAGATGATGGCTGTGAAAGGAACGCCTTTTGATTTCAGATTGGCCAAACCAATAGGTCAAGACATAGCCGCTAATCATCCTCAATTAAAATATGGAAACGGCTACGACCATAATTATGTAATAGGAGACCACGGTGGAAAAAGAGTGTCCATTGCTACTGCCTACGAACCAAATTCTGGTAGACACTTGGAAGTGTTGTCTGAAGAACCAGCTGTTCAATTTTATTCAGGAAATTTTTTAGATGGTACCATTGCAGGGAAAAACGGGCATAAATATGGATTTAGAACTGGCTTTTGTTTAGAAACTCAACATTATCCTGATTCGCCGAATCACGATAAATTCCCTTCTACGGTTTTACAGCCTAATGAATTATATAAGACTTCAACGGTTTATAAATTTTCAGTGAGGTAAATTCAAACTGTTTCTTAGCTAGTAAGATGTGCTAAATCTGGATTTATTCGATTAAAATCAGCTAAAAGTCGTTGACATTCCTTTATTTCCTCCACTCGGTTTTGCATGGTTGCGACTTCTAATAAATTTAGCAGTAACAGCCATTCAACACTAAGCATAGAGTTCTTAATCTCTGGTAATATGTGAGTGGGTAAAGCAGCCCCAGTATTGCGACAATTGGCTATTTCCGCAAATAGTTTATTACGTTTTTTATCCGTTGGATTTATAACCTGTTTAGCAGGTTTATCAGATAATTTATGCTGGGGTAAATCGAAAGAATTATTATCGGCAGGTCCTGCATAAGCAGCCACTACTTTCTTGCCTACAGCTAAGTGATAAATTCCCCAACTAGGTTCAAATAACACTTCATTTTTATAAGTGACTAGACAATCTTTAAATGCAATTAAGATAATTTTTCCTTTTAAATTTCTTGTACCTGTTATGACCTTTCCTTCTAAAATTATATCTCCTTCAAACGCTAATTTCACCCTTTTCCCTTCATAAATATTATAGGCATCTAAGTCTCTGGGAGACATATCCTCAATGGCAAGATTGATACCTTTTAATTTACCAAGAGGGGAGCCAAATCCATTTAGGTGTGCCGCTGTACCATGCCCAATGAGTTCTTTTTCATGAAAAGAGAGTGCTGTTTTTCCAGTGGTTTGGAAAAAAGCAACCTTTCCCTTATCATTATCAATCACTTTGGTAAATAAACCAGAAACTTGCAAACCAGTACTTAATTCTATCGTTCCTAATTGATTAGAATTAACTAATTTTTGCACGCCTTTTAAACCACCATTCCTCAATGCCATAGTGTTAGCAAATTCTTCTAAGACTAATGATAAATGAGCAAAATCTGGGGTAACAAACAGTTGCGGTTGCGGTTTGGTAATGTCAAAAGATTGGTCGGCTGCTGCGATGGTATAAGGAATTTTCTGAACGCTTGGTTTTAAACAATTTTTACTTTCTCCAATGGAAGATAATAGCCCTGCACCATAAATTTTTGGAGAAGTTATATTTCCAATTAATCCATATTCTACAGTCCACCAATGGAGGTTCCTTATTTTAGCCATCTCTGATGGGACGATGGGCATATTTTGTAACTGAGTTATATTTTCTTCTGCTACTAAGATGGCTGCTTTATCCTGTTTTTTTTGTTCTTTTAAAACGGATAATAATCGAATGGCTTCGTACATTTTAAAATCATGAGCCGATGAAATAGCTTTACTGCCAATTTCTCCAAAACGCCTTAAGTATTCAGCATATTCTGGATTGGCAATGATGGGGGCGTGTCCAGCAGATTCGTGAATAATATCTGGAGCTGGCGTATATTCAATTTGAGCAATGGACCGGATATCAGAAGCAATCACCAAAACATTATACGCTTGAAATTCCATAAAGGCGGCTGGTGGTATAAAACCATCCACTGCCACAGCAGCCCAACCAATATCTTTTAAAATACGATTCATGCCGTACATACTAGGAATTTGCGCTAAAGAAATACCTGTTTTTTTAAGCCCATCAAGGTAGGATTCATGAGCGACTTTACTTAAGAAGGCAATATTTTTTGCCATTACATACCGCCATGTGGCTTGGTTTGCAGGCGTATAATCGTCGTAATTTTGTGGATGAATATATTGGTGTAGATGCTTTGGCAGTTTGTCTAAAACAGGATTGGAGATAACCGATTTTAACATCTGCAAGTCGGGATTTTAAAAGGAGTGAAATCGGAAAGACTAGAAATAAAGTCTTTTGCCGATTTCTCCTTATATTATTTGGTTAGGTAACTATGCTACAAAGGTAGGGGAATAGCCATTATTTTTCCAACAGATTTCAAATTTTGGAAAAAAGAAGCTAATTTTGATTGAAAAACAGAACTATTTTCTAAATCTGGGATATTTTTTTCTTTATATTAGAAAGATATTCTTTTACCTAAAGCCTATTTCCATGGAATTAAAGTTGGATGCAATCGACCGTAAATTATTGATGCTATTGCAAAAAGATTGTCGAATGAAGATAAAAGATTTAGCAGTTCATTTAAATCTTTCAACGACTCCGACTTTTGAAAGAATTAAAAAATTAGAACGAGCAGGTATAATCGATAGTTATGTAGCCGTATTAAACCCCGAAAAGGTAGGCAAGAAATTAAATGCCTATGTTCACGTCTTTTTAAAAGAGCATTCTAAAAATATCGTTCAACAATTCGTTGAAATGGCTACCAAATTTCCAGAAGTATTGGAATGCCACTACGTGACTGGAGGTGCTGATTTTATCCTCAAAGTCTTGGTTAACAATATTGAAGAATACAATCATTTTTTGTTGGAGAAATTAGTTACCATCCCAAATATCGGTCGGACAGAGTCTTTTCTTTCGCTTTCAGTAGAGAAAAAAACGACTAGAATCGTATTGGATTAACCCTAAATCCCATTAGGATAAAATAGCCAACAATTAAGGAATGACTTAATGGCCCATGACTTACAACTAATTAAACATTTCTACCTATCTTTGCGAAAAATTTAAAGTATTGAAAACTAAGACGACTAGACAAGACAAGGTTAATGTAATCACTTTAGGGTGTTCTAAGAATTTAGTAGATTCAGAGAATTTGATTACGCAGTTGAAAGGCAACGATTTTGAGGTGACGCACGAAAGTGAGAACGATGATGCCAATGTGGTTATCGTGAACACATGTGGTTTTATTGATTTAGCAAAAGAAGAATCCGTCAATACTATTTTGCAATATGCCGATGTGAAGAAAAAAGGAGGGATTGAGAAATTGTATGTAACGGGCTGTTTATCCGAAAGATATAAAAGTAACTTAGAGGCAGAAATTCCAGAAGTAGATGCTTATTTTGGTACACTAGAATTACCTGGTTTATTACAGAAGCTCAATGCAGATTATAAGCATGAATTGATTGGCGAGCGTTGGACGACAACACCTATGCATTTTGCTTATTTAAAGATATCTGAGGGGTGTAATCGTACCTGTTCTTTTTGTGCCATTCCACTGATGAGAGGAAAACATATTTCCAGAACGATAGAATCTTTAGTAAAAGAGGCTAAGAATTTAGCTAGAAGAGGCGTCAAAGAATTGATTTTGATAGCACAAGAATTAACTTATTACGGCTTAGATATTTACAAAAAAAGAGAACTTCCAAAATTACTAGAAGCACTTTCAGAAGTAGAAGGCATCGAATGGATTCGACTGCACTATGCTTATCCAAGCAAGTTTCCAATGGAGATTTTTGAAGTAATGGCTAGGTTGCCAAAAGTAAATAACTACTTAGATATTCCTTTACAACATGCTAGTGATACAGTATTGGAGAGAATGCGTCGCCAAATAACTAGAAAGGAGACCACAGCATTGATAAAAACGGCAAGAGAAAAAGTACCCAACATAACCATTCGAACTACTTTTTTAGTGGGGTATCCTGGAGAAACAGAAGAAGAATTTGAAGAGTTGGTGGATTTTGTCAAAGAAATGGAATTTGATAGAGTAGGGGTGTTTCAATATTCGCATGAGGAAAATACAATTGCTTTTGCAGTGGAGGATGATATTTCTGCGGAGTTGAAAGCAGAACGGTCCAACCGATTGATGGCTGTGCAGCAAGAGATTTCCTTGGCTAAAAACGAAGCAAAAGTAGGTAAAACTTTCAGGGTTTTAATAGACAGAAAAGAAGGGGACTTTTTTGTAGGCAGAACAGAAGCAGACTCACCTGAAGTAGACAATGAAGTATTAATTAATGCTACAGAAACGTATGTAAGAGTAGGAGATTTTGTGCAGATTGAGATAACAGATGCCAATGATTATGATTTATTTGGAACAATTGCGACATCTTGATGTTAGGCTTTGGAAGTTAATAGTTGCTTTTTTGCCAATTATAGAAATGAGGTATAGGTATCTACTAACTTTTAATAGATAACAAAGCATTTCAATTATGGATATTTTCGAAAAAGCAACCCCACCCGTACAGGCAGTTATTTCCATAGGTCTAGGTTTATTTTTTATGCTGACCTGTTTAATGTTTGAAAATAGTTTGGAGTTACGTCCCGAGCGGCCTTGGGTTTTTGCTTCTACTTTCCTCTTATTTTATTCCATTTTTAATGTAGTTTTTGGTTTGAGTGCTCAAAACGCAGAGAGGTATTGGACACAAGCGGTGATAGGTTTTGTATTATGTGTAGCTGTTTTAGGCGCATTGGCCTACCTTATTTCTGGATTAGGTATCAACGATGCCGGTTCTTTCAAATGGATTTTTATAGTAATTACGATTAGTTATCTTGTATTTATGAGTATATCTAGAGCGATGAAAGGGATAGTGGATTTTGCTCAAAAAGAAGAATGGAATAGTCCTAAGATGCGGGATAAACCTAAGAAATGATTTTTAAATGGTAAAAGGGGATAAACTGTTTTAGTTATAGAATTGGGCTGTTATTTTTCTAGATTCAAGTTGTAGTTCTAGGAGTTGAGTAAATTGACTAGGTATTCATCTGAAAAATCGAACAATCCATTGAAATAAATAAGTCGTCAAGCAATTGCTGTACTTGTCTTAAAATGCACAGTTTACGCCATTTTTTCTTTCTCATCTTTGAATTCCTGTATACGCATAATCATAAATAGATAGTTCCTAATTTAAGATTTCCAATAAAACATATATTTGAAAAGGGTCTAAAAATTCCCTACTTTACATTAAAGATTATTAGGATTTTATTCGTATATGCGCGAAGCAGCAATTTTTCATATAATCTAGGAAAAACTAAAACGGCGCTCCATATGCAACATTTTTCCTAATAATCTTTATTTAAAAGCACCATGATTTTAAAAATCATGGTACTTTTAGTCCAACTCTCTATTAATTTAATTGGGTTACAATTGAGTAAATCTTTTACATACCTACCTTATTGTTTTACAATTTTTTCTCTAAAAATAAAATCGTCTTCCTGGATTTCGATTAGATAAACCCCCGGTATGTAATTACTTAAAGAAAGCGTATGTTTTAAACTTGGCGTTCCTATCAATTGGGTATGCGTAAGTTGTCCCATTAAATTGAGTATTCTAATTTCAGAACCAATTTTTAACGGTTGGTTTAAATCTATTTGTAATAAGTGCTGAACAGGATTTGGATATATCCTAATTTGTTTATTGGTCAATAAATCTTCTAAACCAGTGGAAATACAATTTATAGAAATATTTCTTGACTTGGTTCTACCACAGTTTTGTCCTTCTGCACTACGGAAAACAGTCATTTGAATAATATATGGACCTTCCGAAGTGTAATTATGCGTAGCTGTGGAAGTACCTGCCGAAGCAACTATTTCTGTTCCATCTCCCCATTTCCACCTGATTTCATCACAATCATCGTAAACCCCGGTAGGCGTAACCAAAATTTGATTACAATCTTCAGATAGGTCAAAATCAAAACTGAAATCTTCACAGCTACAACAATTGTCAATGGTTATCATTTGACAATGTGTAGATTGTAAGCATGAATTTCCTTCGTCATCTAAACGAGAGACTTGCATACAAACTTCAACGGCTAATTTTGTTACTGTTTCAATATTGTAATTATGTATTACTTCACTCTTACCCGTAGATTGTGAAGTAGTGCCATCTCCCCATATCCAATTGATAATATCACATTCATCCAAGTCCTTAGGTTGAACAGATAAAGATTCGCAAGTTTTTTCAGTGGAAAAGCCTTGTGTTACTTGAGCTTCAAAAACAGATGTTTCTATACAACAAGTATCACTACATATTGGGATAGCAAACTGCAGTTGACAACTTTCACAGGAATTACCATCACAGTTACCATTAAGGATTAATGTATAAGATTCAGGATTTACAATCCCCATTTCACTAAAGCTTGTATTGAATTCATTTTGGGCATCTATTTGGATAAATCCATTAAAGTAATCTCCTGAAGCCCCGAAAGCCTCCCAGAATAATACTTTATCCTCACAAGCATCGCTACATGCAAAGGTGCCCGTAAAGTTCGTCATACTTGTCTCATTCTCACAATCAAGCAATATGCCAGTATCGCCACAATTAACTGCCCAATTTCGATTAGGGTTAGAGAAATTTAGATTGTCAAAACCAGTACAGGTGCAACTATCAACAGGAATATTGCTGCAATCAATTTCAACAAACTCACAATATTCATCTACTAAACAAGTATCTCCATTTTCAAAAATTTCTAAGACCATACATACTTCATACAATTCCGTGGAATTAGTAGCAGGATAAACATGACTTAGTGCAAAGCTATCCACAGCAGTTACTGTTTGTCTAGGCGAATCATCCCCCCAACTCCAAGTGATTCGATAGCAATCGCCAGGTAGTATATTCGGAGCGACAGATATCATACATTGATTTTCATTTATCAAAGTAAAACCATTATCCAAAATGGTTCCGAATTCTGGAGTGTTCACACAACAGACCGTATCCTC
The DNA here is from genome assembly GCA_937974625.1 of uncultured Saprospiraceae bacterium. GTDB lineage: Bacteria > Bacteroidota > Bacteroidia > Chitinophagales > Saprospiraceae > JAFMDF01. Next base: position 67,032 of record CALJVJ010000019.1, on the reverse strand, counting down.
CGCACATGCTGTAATTGGAATTGTTTCGCAATAGACTGCTTCAAAGCAGCTATTACCATCTGCTCCAATTTCTGTAACTAACATGCATACTTCGTAATTGCCAGCACTTAAAAATTGATTTTGGATAGCCACATTTCCAGCGACAGGGTTGGAAAGTGGACTATCTGTTCCAAATTTCCAGAATACTTGTTGACAATCAGTTAATTGTCTTCCTTTGGCTTCTATGCTACAATCCAGAATAGAAAATTCAAATCCCGCTTCCACATTGCTTGCAAAATTTAAAGAATCTTGGCAACAATTACTTAGCACTTCATTGACTTCCATACACACATCATCAATCCTCACACTCGTCAATTGAGCTGCTTCATTTGATGCTTTTACAGCAATGGTTAGGAAATTATACGTTTGGTCTGGTGTCCAAGCAGCTAATTCAATGGCCATTGTATCATTCGTTTCTGCAATAGTATAGGTGCCGATTAATGCGCAATCATCTGTACAATCCAAATTATCTAAGGGGTCTTTGGAAGCGAATACCTCAATGGTAGTATTTTCACAGACTCCAGAATTTTCTCCCGTCATTTGTCCGCAAGATTCGATAACGGCGGAGAAGGCATAACTATTGGCAGGACTAAAGGTGACTTCTTGAGTAATGGCATCTCGCTCCGCATCCGTTGCGCTTAAGCGGATGTGGTAATCACTACTCATAAAGCTAATTCTTTCTACCACAGGATTACCTGTTGCAGTTTGCCAGCCATCGACGCTTCCCGATAAATTTAAATTACCAGAGAAAGCGCCATTTTCAAAGAAACCATTTTCAATGAATCCACTCCCGCAAGTAATAGTATTATTGTTTCTTGAAGTGGTTATTTTTCTATCTGGTTGGTAGCTTTCCACATTGCTGAAACAACGAATAATAACTGGAAGAGTGGAATTGTCCACACAGATATTTCTAGAGGCATCTGTTCTAGTAATTTTTAAAGCGACCTTAAACTCTCCATCGTAGCCATAAGCATGACTAATTGGTTGATTGCCGAATGAAGTGGTAGGAGCTGAATCATCCCCCCAATCAATAGTTACTTGGTCGCAAGTAGTTAATGCATTAGGTGTTAGGGTAACTTGGTTACATTCATTTTGTACCTCAAAACCTGCTCTAATATTTGCTGCCAAATTGTTACAATCGCAATCATCAGGTTGTATTTGTTTTAAACAAATGTCATCAATTCTAATGGTTCCCCTTCCTGCGGCATTTACTACTGTAGGCGACAGCATTAATTCGTTACTATTAGTAGGTTGTTGGAAGGTTATTGTATAATTTTGCCAAGTATTGGTTAGATTAGGACTAAACCCAAGGTTAACAAAATTAGGCGTAATAAATGTGAATACTTCAACTTGATTATTTAGTACATTAGCATCTATGTTTTTAGCACAGAAAGAAAGCTCATAAAATTCTCCACCATTAAGTGGTATTGTTTGGGTAATTAATGAATAATCATGCTCACTAAGTAGTTCTACACAACCGTTAGTACTACAACCGTCATCCACCACCATAAATGCATCAGGGGTAGTTATACCTGAGGAAGGTATCCTAATGGAAGCTTGCCAAAATTCTGTATTACCTGGTGAGGGAAGTGCTCCTGCTTGTATATTTTCTGAAAAATCACCATTAGATAATCTATTCTTCGAGCAGAACTCTTCGCAGTCCTCCACTAAGAAAGAAATCGAACAAGTACATAGTTGGTCGCCACAATAAGCACTCATTTCAAAGAGGTAAGTCCCATTTACATTAAAGGCAGTTGGACTAAATTCAATATTGATATTCGGGAGCGTGAAGGAACCCCTTTCTACGACCTGTCCCTTTGAGGTGTTGGTCAAAGTCCAAGTAGGCTGTTTGGAAGGGTCACAGCTGCCTTTACACTCAAAATAGCCCTTGATACCAGCAATTTTTCCATTGTCATTACAAGATAAAACATAGCCTGTTTCACATTCTAGACCAAAATCAGGCGTTATTTGACTTTCGATATCTGAATAGAAACCCATATCTAAGAAATCACCACATTCACAAGGTCCCGGTGGGCAGTATTGCTCACAAAATTGTTGGTCAGCAGGCCCACTGAAATCGGTGTATTCCGTAGCAAGTGGAATGATATAATCCTTAGGAGGATTTGTTAAACTGGTTATGATATTCGTTACATTCTGTGGGATGACCGTAATCGGTTCATAACAATCACAATCAGAAACGACACCTTCTTGGTCCGTTTTAACGGCATAATAATTATGTACAGGACTTCTAAATCTAAAAGCAGCGAAGTCAACTCCACCATCTCCTCTATTTTGGTTAACCCAAGCAGAACCCGTGGATAAATACCCACCGTCTGAAGTTTGAGACAAATGGTTAAATTCTGTACCATCGTAATCCGTATCAAAATACTTGTGTGCCCAATTAATCGCTTGACCATTTGGAGGAATACTCATCATTATAGCCATTCCTTTTTTGCCAGTAAAGGCAACTCTACCTTCTGATAAATAACCATGACCATTGATGAGGATATTATTTGCTCGGTCAATCAAAATGGATTTGGCAAATTCTCCAATATTCCCTTGAATATCGTATAAATTAGACCAATTGATTTGGAGATTACGTTCATTCACACAATCTACATTTACAACAAATATGCGCTTTTGATTATTTGGGAATGGAGTAGTGTGTTTACCGGTTATAATCAACTGTCCTTGGTTATTTTGAGCTACGGCATAGGCTTCTACATTACCTGCTCCTAAACTAAAGGATTGGACAGGATAAGCGAGGTCTCCATTTTTATCTAAAATCACGATTAGGCCTTCACTAGTTCTTCGATTCGATTTGTAACCAACAAAGGCATAAAATGGAGCGGTTCCCTTGAAACAAGCTAAACCTTTTATTTGTGTGACATTAAGTAGGGTAGCGGTTTCTCCTGAAAAGGAAATTGTTTTACCCCATACTTGAGATAGACTTGAATTAAACTTGACCGCATGTGCTTGACCATTAAATTGGCCAGCGACAACAAATCTATTTTGGGTGTCCGCAATCAATGCATTCCCTCGTTCGTTCGCATTACTGGCTCCATGATGAACGGTTGCAATAATGCTACCATCGGGTCGAAGTGTTTGTAAGAATAAATCAGTAGAACGACTATTGCTGTTTCGCACATATCCAGTAACTGCTAATCCTTGACTACGTCTAGTAATTCCTTTTCTACGGAAAGCATGAATATCTTGCGGATATTCGTTCTGATTCCGAACTAATTGATTGTCTTTTATATGGTTTTGGATTAAGGTCCCATCATTGGTCAATTCGGGAATCATCTCATTCGCCGTTCGCCCATATGCCCAACTATGACCTGCTAAGCGTATATTGCCATCTAACAAATCAATCCCACTCAATCCTTGGTCTTCATAAGAATCTTGTGTATTAAATAAATCGGTTACAATCGTGGTGCTAAATGTTTTGATAATCGGAAGACTATCACAACTTGGGTCTTCACACTCCACTTGTATTGGCAAACAGAACATTTTAGAGAAACAAGTATCTCCAAGACTATTCATTTGCGCTACTGTATAACAAACGGTGTATGGACCTGAAGGGAAATAAGTATGACTAATCGGTGAATTATTACCTAATGGCCCATCTGTTTGTCCATCGCCCCAGTTCCAGTAGATGACATCACAAGTATCTAAACCTGTAACATTGACTAAAATTTCACAATTATTGTAAATAGGCGTTATTGTCAAATTGGCTATTCGCTTGTTGAAATCTGCAGTATCTTTACAGCAAGTTTCCATGATAGGCGGCGGACAAGGGTCGATGAAAATAGTATCACAGATAATTTTTTGTTGACATATCGACCCATCAGGATTGCGCTCCTCAACTGTTAAACAAACCACAAAGTTGTCGGCAGTCATTATATCATAATCGTGGCAAATATTAGGTTGATTAGGATTCCAAGTCCCAGAATTTCCATCTCCCCAATCTATCGACCAATCCAAATCACAATTATCTAGGACAGGTTCAAAACAAAGGGTATCACAACTTAAGCTGAAATTATTAAACACCACATCTGCTAATTCGCATAAAGCAAGCGAATCTTTACAACAAACGCTCATCGGTGGCATGGTATCACAAACAATAGTTAAGTTGAAACTACAAGCATTGACATTGCCACAATCGTCAGTCACTATGATTTGAATAGGGTGGATGCCGTCAGGGAAAATAGTCCCTGCAATCGGGTTTTGAGTAACGGTAAAATTACAATCATCCAAAATAGTAGCCCATCCTGTGACATCAGGCAAAGTGTAATTACAATTATCCAATAAATTAAACAGGGTATCATTTGGACAATCAATAAACGGTGGAATCGTATCTAAGACCGTTACGGTATATTTACAAGTATCCAACCAGCCAAAATCATTCCCAGCTATACAGGTAATACACGTTGCGCCTACACCATAAGGGGCACTGATTGGTAAACCATCATCTCTGGTACAAGAAAGAATTTGAGCATTGCCACAAGTATCGGTCAGAACAGGTTCGGCAAAGGAATACTCCTCACAACAATTGACAAATTCATCCATAGGACAAATTAAGTCCACTTCACAATTCATCGTATCACATTTCACAATCACATTAAACTCACAGAAACTTCTATTTCCTGTTTGAAGGTCTATAATGGTACAAACAACTGGTGTTGTGCCACAGAAGAATTCAGTACCTGGAGCAGGGTCACAGATAATTTCTACTTCACAATTATTGGTGTCAATAGGTAATTCATAATCTACGATAACACCCGTTTCTCCTGCCATAAGGTTGATGCAGGTGTCTGCTGGGCAGATGACGATGGGGGTGCATATCATCGTGTCGCAAGGAGGTAGCATGAGTGTATCGAGAATAGTCTCATTTCCATTGCAACAATTGTGGTAATTTCCTTGGAATAATTTATAAATTAATACAAGTTCATCATCCGAATCAGGGAAAATGGCTGGTTCGTAACAGAAAGAAATGGTTTCTGTACTACCATCATTAGGTAATGGACTCGCAAAATTGATTGGGTTCGGGCTTATTTCGGTCGAAAAGGGTTGGATTAAAATACCATCAGCAACAAGACCATTGTTCGAAATATTCTGAACGGTTAAATTAATACGATATTTACTACTATCTGGCAAGCAGATGATTTCTTCATCTGTAATGAACACACAAGGTTGACTAATCGTATCGCAAACAAATTCCAATAAGGTATCACAAGCCATACTATCTTGACCATTTTGGTCGAGCATCCAATAGGTTACCTTCATGGTTTCTGTCGTATTCAACTGAGTATTGCTTAAACAGAACTCAAATAAATCGTCATACAAGCCAGCAGGTATTCCTCCTGGAGTTATTGGCTCAATACAAACACTTTGAGGGTTTGGCGTTGTGCAAGTTGTCCAATTAGCATCAGTGATGGTGTGCGAACCAAAAATAGCGCTAGAAGTTATGTCAAAAGAAATTTTATTAAATGCAGTATAATCACAACTATAATCTACATCAATAGCATAACAACATTCTCCGTCTAGTTCATCTACATTGACTTGCATGGATTCACATGGACTACAACAAGGATTTAAGGTGACACAAATGTCATCAGGAGATTTACAGCACTCTGTAAAACTTTGTAGCGCTCCAAAGAAGCAAACATCTATTGGACTTAAAACTGGTTGAATACTGGTTATTTTTATACATAAACTTCTGGTTTGGTTTGGCAATAGGGGCGTACTAATGCCAAAATCAAACGCATAATCACCCAAGCCAAAAGGACTACCTCCGCAACCACAATCGTCAAAAAGATAACCAGAAGGCAAACTGTTTAAAATGATACCTGATGCATCGAAACCAGTCATATTGGTGACGTCAAAGTTCATGCAATAGGAATTATCATCCCCATCTGTACAATCAATACTGACATTGCTGATAACAAAGCAAGGGTCACCAGGAGGTGCTTTTTGACAGAATGTTTTTAGCGTATCGGTACAAGCAATTTGTTCTCTTCCTTTAAACCAAGAGACGGCTAAACATTGGGTATCTCTAGCTGTTTCTGCTAAAGCTGCTAGGCAGAAATCCATTACTCCAACATTCATTCCCAATGGAATTCCTGCACTATTTTCTAAACAAATTTGATTGCCTGTAGCTACACTCCAGGTGAATCCCGGAATATTAATAGTACTGGTATTCAATATCCAATCAGGATTATCAAATAAATCAAAACATACTTTAGTCACATCAGTACTTACATTATTTTTCAGGTCAATGGTATAGCAACACGTAGAGTCGTCGGGCATTGAGATAGGATTGACCATAACCATTAGGGAATCGCAATCTGTTTCATCCTTAGGACAGTCGAAGCATTTGAAGATTTCTACGTCTCCTTGTTGTACTTTTACTTGAGAAGAAGTAGTAAATCCATCATAATCAATACCATAACCTGTACAGGAATTTCCACCAGTATTGGCATTGACGCCTAACATACCATAAACTCTTGTTGCAGTAGGACATTGTAGCCAATCTCCAGCAAGCCAAGCCATTTCATCACAAACCAACTGATTATTCATTCCATCAGGAGTAAAACTTCCATAACCATAATCCACACCTCCAGAAGAATTCGCACCTCCAGGAGCATTTGACACAGTATTGCCCAGAATATACTTCAATTCAGTCAAATAATCAGTAAACGGTGGTGGTACACCTAGACCATGCTCTGGCGTTAGTGCCCAATTATTACCAATCTGTTCATATTCTAAAACACGAGCTTGATGGGCATAATAATAAGCAAAAGAGACGTTTGGAACATTAGGATCATTTACTGGGTTTCGACTAACATTGCCACAATCTCCATACATTGAACGTTCTGCCAGAAGCATTACCCCCTCACTTGTAAAAGCAATATCGGAAACAGGATTAGAATAACCTGAATAGAAATTTGTTCCAAATCTGTTGTCATAATAGTCAATATGGTCAGGTAGACTTAACTCTAAACGACTAACCAAATTATCCGTTAGATTATTATCAATATAGGTGTTTTGAGTAGAAATAGAAGTAGAGTTAAAACCACCTAAATTGTTTAACGTTACAGACCAAATTTCATTAAAAAGAGTAGGGTCTCTTCGGCTTCTATCTTCTTGCCATCTACTAAAATAAATCTTGTCATTGTAATAAGCTATACCCCAAGTCCGTTCTCCCACGTCCACAAAATCAGGATTGTCTGAAGAAGGAGCGTTTGAGGTAGTGAAAGGGTCAAATCGGTCAACTACCAAACCATTTTTTATTCGATAAATCATCCCATCCGCCATATTGGTAACAAAGAGTTGGTCATTATCTGAATCATAACAAATATTTCCAAAACCAGCACCACTACTAGGAATGTTTTTTCCCGTACCAGCAGGAACAAAAGGACCTTCATTAATAAATACTGAAATGTTATCTGAGGGGTCAATTTGATAAATTCTAGAAAGGCCACTTGGCCCAAAAGGAGATTCTCCAGTTGAGAATGCACAACCATAGGTCGTTGTAGAACTGGTGTAGATATTATTTTGATTATCAAGTGCTAGGCCAAATATTAGTCCTAAGTTTTGATAGTTCCAGATATTTGCATGGTAAATATTTGTTCCGCTGGCACCACTCCAATATTGTCCAGATGGTTGACCGCTTCTATCTCTAATGTCCACAATACCAAGAACTGGTGAATTAAGGTTAATCCCTTGGGTTGGATTATTATTATTAAAACTAGGAAAACAGGTAACTACTGCTTTGCCACAGAATGTATCAATTGGCGGTCCACAACTTTCTATCAAAAACGTATCACAGATAGTTTGCGTCCGACAAGTTTCTCCATCATCATTCAATTCAAATACGGTGATACAGACTGGAACGTTCGTCGGCGTTTGATAATTATAAACTTGACAAATAGAATCTGTTACGCCATCCCAAGGGGTATTATTTCCGTCGCCCCAATCGACCATCCAATGCAAATTACAGGTGTCTGGTATTGGCTTCAAACAAAGCGTGTCACAATTGATTATGGCACTATCGAAAACAGCATAAATCATGGAGTCCAAACTCAGAGAGTCTTGACAACATAAATTATCTTGAATACAATTAATGGTTAAATCAATCACACAAGAATCTTCATTACCACAGCTATCTGAAGCAATAATGGTAATCGGATGAAAGCCTGGCGTTAAAATAACACCTGGACTAGGTTGTTGAATTACAATAATACCAGACGTTGGGTCGCAACTGTCTGAGACATTTACGATTGGTCTAAAATCAGGTAAAATGTATTGACAACTATCCATTACGGTGACCACTGTATCTATTGGACAGTTAAGCATTGGAGGAATAGTATCCAACACGGTTACAAAATAAGTACAACTATCTATCCATCCCAAATCACTATCTGCGATACAAGTAATAGCCGTAACGCCAGAGGGATAAGGAGCTGTCAAACTCAATCCATCATCTCTTTTACAAATAAGTATTTTCCCATTGCCGCAAGATGGGTTTCGCAGCGTAGGTGGTACAAAATTGAAATCATTGCAGCAATCTACAATTGCATCAGCAGGGCATAAAATAATGGGCTGACAAGAACAATTGATGGTAACGGTAAAGGTACAAGTTTCAACAGCATTCCCATTTCCGTCACTGACGGTACAAGTAACAGTTGTCGTACCACAAGGGAAAACATCTCCCGAATTATGACTACAAGAGACCGTGTAACTTGGGTCACATCCACTGCTCAAAGTAGGAGGGTCGAAAGGCACAACTAATCCCGAAGAATTTGGAGCTGCCGTGATGACAATATCACTTGGACATCTAATGGCGCAGGTATCTACTTTATTGACAATCACATTGAAATAACAAAAAGCGGTATCATTCACCAAAGTATCTATCGCCATGCATGTGACCACAGTTGTATCACAAGGGAAGAAATCGCCTGATTGGTAATCACAAGTAATAATTCGGTCACAGAAGCCCGACATGGTTGGCGGGTCGAAGCTTACTTGAATACTATCTGTGCCAATTGGGACATCTATAGAAATATCCTGAGGGCATTCGATTTCGATGGGGCATTTGCAGGCGTATTTGCCGATGAAGATGCCTCTGTTTGTTGTAGGCGGAGTAGCCGATAGTGTAAAAATATTATTGCTGTTTTTTGGGTCATATTCTAAATTAGAACTATCAAAATGTCCAATAATAACTGTTTCTCCATTATGGGCGGCTATACCATGACCAATTTCAAATAAACCTCCTCCTACATTAATGCCTTTTAGGAAATTTCCTTCTAAATCGTAATAGGCTAAAACCATATCCCAACCACCTCTACTAGGAATCGGCACTGCATCATTTTTAAAATCAAAGTTATAGCCTATTATTCCTCTATCAGGATTCGCAGGACCCCTAGGCCTTCTTTTTTGTGTACCAAAAGTTTGCAATTGTTGATTGGTTATTGCTATTTCATATATATCATAACCGACGTCGTAATACCATTTTTGTACTGGAATGGAAGGAACAGGCTGAAAAGACGGACTTATATCATATTTAGTAATAAATCCACTCCATCCAGCAACATACATATCATTATTATCAAAGGCAATATCCCAACCAGAAGTAGCATTACCTGGAGTAGATTTAATATCTGTATGCCAAGTAGTATTGCCTATGTTATCAATTTGTATCAAAAATGCTCTTGCTACAGTATCTGAATAAGTAGTAGAAATAGGGTTATTGTTATTATTAGTACTAATAGTTAAATTCCCTGTAAATTCTCCTGTAACATAAGTATTGTTTTGTTGGTCAATTCCTACGCCATAACCAGCGGAGGAAACACTAATTGGTGTGGGTACGGTAGTAACGGTGTAACTATTAGCCCATAATAAGTTACCATTAGGAGTATATTTAGCAACATACCCACTATGATTAGAACCGGAGCTAATAGTAAAAGGTGCGGCTGTATTTAAAGGGTTAAAATCAACGTTTGCGCCTTGAAACAATCCCGTTATAGCAACTTCATTAGTATTACCAATAGCAATATCTTCGATGGTAGTTCTAATGCCATTTAGCGAAAATGCCCAAATTAGTTTAAAATTAGCATCGTATTTAGCTAAAAAGGTTGTGTGAACGGCCCCTGTACTTTGCAAAGTTTTAGCAGATAATTCATTATCCCCTGGTGAAGGAATCCTTAAGGTATCGCTAGTAAAAGCACCAGCCACATAAATATGACCATTCAAATATTTGATAACTCGACCAATATCATCCCCTGTTCCATCAAAAGTGAAGGCTTGGATGACATTATCAGTCGTATTATCTATTTTTGAAATGACCAAATCCATACCTCCATAAGCGGTTACAGGAGCGCCACAATAGCTATTCCCAATTATGCTTCCTGTCGTATAATAGTATTGTCCAGAAGGATGATATTCTATATCCATTTGCTGGTCATAGCCTGAAAAGTTAATGGTATTCCCCGCATAACAAGCAGCCACATTATATAATTCAGGTGTTGTACAAGTATCACAATCCACACAAACCGTCCAACAAGTATCTTTTGTCCAACAAGCGACACCATTATCATCTAACTCTTCTACTGTGGCACATATAGTATAATTGCCTGGCGCAGCATAAGCATGACCAACCGAGGTACTTCCATCTACTATCGAAGTAGGTGTACTTTGGTCCCCAAAAGTATAAGTAATAGAATGGCAACTATCTAAAGCCGTAGGAAGAATTGTTACCCCACAACTATCAATGGAAGTCATAAACCCAGCGTCAAATTTTTGACAGAACAATAAGGAATCTTGACAGCAAGTTTTTTCTTCTTTTTTAACAATTACATTAAACGAGCAGAAAACAGTATCATTTAACATTGTATCAACTGCCATACAAGTAACAACCGTTGTATCGCAAGGAAAAAAGTCTCCTGACTGATAATCACAACTAATAAATCGGTTGCTACATACGCCTCTAAAAGTAGGAGCAGTAAAATTTACTTGGAGGCTATCAACCCCCATTGGTGCGGTTAAACAAGTATCACTTGGGCATTGGAAGGTATTGGGAATTTTAATCTCAATATTGACCTGTGAAATACAGGAATTACTATTTCCATAAATATCTACTACTGTCAGCGTAACAGTGGGACTCGTACCAATATCTGAGCAATTGAACGTATATTTATCAAGATACATCGTATCTATACCACAGTTATCAAAAGAACCGTTGTTCACATTAGCTGCGGTAATTACAATAAATCCGCTAGAACTAAGACTTAGATTGATTGGATCTCTGCAAATAGCAGTTGGAGCAATATTGTCTTCAACATTCACCTGTAATATACAAGAATCAATATTCCCACATTCGTCTTCAACGATGATAGATACATTGTGAATATTCGGCATCAGCATAGTGCCTGCTGGTGGATTTTGGGTGATAATTAAACTATCTATAGGGGAACAATTATCGGTAATAGTTGCCTGACTTGTTAAATCAGGTAATGCTACTTGACAGTTTAAATCTACGGATAAATTGATATTATTCGGACAAATAATAGAGGGTTTAATGGTATCTTTGACTTCTACTAAATACCGACAAAGATCTACTAGAATACCGTTATCCAATAATTCCCAAGTTATGATATGCTTGACTGAACAGTCATTAGTAATAAGAGTTTCAATAGAGGAAATCATGGTTGGCATACTATTCACACAAGTGTCTACTAGGGTAGGCGCTGGGAGTGTATTTGGGTCAAAAGTTAACGGACAATCTGCTACTAGTAGGTCATCAGGACATATAAAGTATGGTTGACACCCCCCAACAGTTATCGTATCACACATTTGCTTACTCCAACAAACATCTAGTGTATTGGGATTTCCTTCAAATACTTCAGCACAAATAATATAAGTACCTGGGTTATCATAGGTATGCGTCCATGTCTGGTTTAGCGGTTGTGCTCTTTCTTCACAAATCAAGGACATTTCCCAGCCACTGCCTTTCATATTATCTCCATTGGTTTGAAACTGAAAAGTTAAACACCCAGAAGGGTTAACCGCTAAAGATGGATTGGAAAAGACAAAACCATTATTAAAATTACTTACGCCTACGCCACTACCAGAAGCTAAAAAAGGAGCATTTACATCCATTCCGTCAAAAACCATTAAGACATCTCCTTGCGCTATATCAAAAGAGGTTAAGGTAGCAGTCAAGTTGTATCGGTCATTGGTTGGACAAATCGTATAAATATCATTTCTAGGCGCAGTATCTAAATAAAGGATTCCGTCAGTTGTATTATCATCTTCAAATCTATTGTTTCCTGCGCTACAGCACTTTAGTGAATCTTTTTGTGAGATTCCGTCAATACCTATTTCAAAAAATACATTATCCGTACAATTTGAACTATTTGCGTTATCTCCCCAATCAGGGGAAGCCACTATCCAATGACAAGTATCAAATTGGGGAGCTGTAATATCGACCGTTAAATCATTGGTATTGATCATCCAACCTTGGTCAACTTTTTGACAAAACATTAAGGAGTCGGTACAATAATTATTACATACTGGAATTGCTAAGTCGATAGTATCTGGAATACAGAAACAGCAGTCTATTTCATTAAATTCCAAAAGCATTTTTATATTGCTCGCATTCCCCACATTATCTAAATGTACTTCTAGCATTGGAGAAGTCGTACCTGAAAGAATAGGGTTGGCCAACACCAATGGATTTGGAGAAATAGTTGCGCCCGCAGGCTCGATATAATGTAGTTTTATGGTATCAATATTATGATAAAAATTATTGACAATTTGGAATTGATATTTTAAGGAGTCGTCTCTACATACTAAAGTGTCATTGATGACAGGGCATTCTGGACAGGTTAAATTAATGGTATCTTGACAAATGACATTATCACAATCTAACCATTCTATTAAAATAGGATTCGTTGAATGAGTTGCATTTTTTAGGCATAAATCAAAGATATCTCGATTACCAAATACAGGTAAATAATCTAAATTACCTGAGGTGCAAATACCTGTATTTTGAGTTGGCGCTATTAATTCTATGCTGTTAGGAGTTGATGATTTTTCAACGAGTGTTCCCCCTAAAAATGTAGGAGTAACTGCTGGAGGCCAGAACGTCGTTGAATTTAAGGTACTAATCTTAACACTAGTAAAACGATTAGCTAATTGATTCCCTAAGATAATCGTATGACAACAAGAGTCCCTATGCCCTCTAGCATTGGAATCACTGATATGGGTAGAATCACATAAGGTTAGATTAGATGATAATACTTCTATGTCTGCCGTTATCGAAATAGGACAGTTTTTATTATTGTTATATGTATACGTAATGGCATGAATCCCAACACCTGCACTAGCGGGCTCAAAAATAACTCCGTTGATGCCCGCCCCAGAAAAAGTACCTCCAAGTGGACTTACATTTTGGGAAATATCATAGCCTGACTCATAGACAAAAAGCGGTGTTGGGGGAAAGAATTGAGCGTTAGCATCAGGCCCAACCTGGAGCGTAACGATGGCTGTACAAGAACTTACATTCCCGTTATTATCCGTTACCGTTGCTATGATATCATTATTACCTGCATTTGTACAGTCTAGACTATCTGGATTAAAAGTAATGGTATCAATACCACAAACATCCGTAGGGAAAGACTCTAAAATTAGTTGATGCGTTATGGCAAGTACTTCATCAGCATTAATAGAAACAGTTAGATTGTCGTTACAAATCACCTGTGGACCTTGATTGTCAATAGTGATAGTTATTTGGGTATCTGTCGTATCGGCACATCCTAAATTATCCCTCGTTATCAGTTGCACGATATAGGTTCCGTCGGTCGTATAGATATGTTGCGGATGCTCATCGGTAGAAGTAGTTCCATCTCCAAAGTTCCAACTGTGTGTTAGTGGATTGCTGTTTGCCTGAGTGGATTGATTCATGAATTGTACGGTACCGCAGACATCCTCTATATCGTAATTAAAAGCTGCGATACAGGAACAGTTCGTCGTATCTTTTGTAATAATCTGCTGGCCTATATCCACGGGGGCTGGATTAGGGTCACACCAATATACTACCTTAAAACTTTTAGTAATCTGAGTTGGAGAGGTCATGTTATCATCAAAAGCTAGAATAAATCCAAGTACGTATTCATTAGTGGACAATTGCGCATCATAAATTGTTGGAGTGCCCGTATGCTCTAAACCTATAGCTTGTGCATCTCCTGAACAATAATCAACTGTTATATCAGGGGGCAAAATAATATCATTAATGTCAACAGTTGCTCTACTAAGTATTTGTACACAGGTAGAAGTATTGCCGTTGACATCCGTCATGGTCCAAGTTCGCTCATAAATCACAGGTTCGCAGACTTCACTAAGAACATCTGTGTAGAAGAATGTATCAATTAAGGCTGGATTATCAAAAGTAGGTTCCCCTGTTACCGCAGGTAAAATACTTTGATTGATGGTGACATCGGGTGGACAAGTAAAAGTGAATGGACAGTCGATAGCTATTTGACCATCAGTTAACTTATGCGCAACTTCTCCATTATTATTTACCATTTCGATAGGAGAAGGAGAATTGGAGAAAACTAAATTGCTAGTCGCATTATTCACTTCATGGGCTTCGAAACATAATTGAAATAAGGAAGTACCATCTGGAACACTAACACCTATAGTTGAATTATGGAACCAAGAAACACCTATTTCTCCAGGGGTAGTTTGTTGGAAATTCCCTGTAGTTAAATCTGTAATGCCAAATTGACCAAAAGAAGTTAATTGTACAATACTTGCATCCCAGTTCAAAGAAAATTGAAAAGAAAGTATATCCTGAAAATTAGCTGTGGTTACATTTACACAAACTTGCTCTCCACAATTGCCTATTATATCTGATACCGCAAAAGATACCGAATCACAACTACCCGTAACGGTTACCACAGTAGTACAACTACTAGCAGCACCATTAATATCCGTTAGTGTTGCCGTAACATTATTAGCCCCTACATTCGTGCAATCTAAAGTGTCAGGACTGAAAATAATCGTATCAACGGCACAATCAGGACTAGGAAATGACTCTAAAATTAATTGAGACGTGATGGCTAATTTTTGCCCCGAATTTATAGTTACGGCTACATTATCATTACAAACTAAGTTCAATTGATTGTTAACATTAATGACAATATCCGTCTCGGTCGTATCTTTACAACCTAAATTATCGGAGGTGATTAATTGTGCCGTATAAGTTCCATTATTGGTATAGTTATGAAGTGGATGTTCGTCAGTGGAAGAATTCCCATCCCCAAAATTCCAAGCGTAGGTTAGATTGTTGCCTAAAGATTGATTGGTGAATTGTACACTATTACAGTCCTCCAGATTATAGCTGAAAGCGGACATGCAAGATGGACAGTTTACCGTGATTTGACCATTATTTAGATTATTTATTAATATGTTTTCATTATTTACGAATTCGGTAAAAGTAGGAGAATTAGAGAATATTACATCACCTGTCGCATTATTCACATCTTTAGCAGAGAAGCATATTTGAAATAAAGAGCTACCGTCTGGGATAGTAACACCTAAGGCTGAGGGGTCTGCCCAAGCAACACCTAATTCTCCTGGTGTATTTTGTAGAAAACTGCTTGCCCCTAAACCTGAAACCCCAAATTGACCAACGGAGGTAAATTCTAATATATTTGGGTCCCAATTCAAAGAAAATTGGAAAGAAAATACATCTTGAAAATCAGTTGTAGTTACATCCACACAAATTTGTTCTCCACAATTGGCAGTTGCATCGGCTAAAAAAAGAGAGACGGTGTCACATTCTATCGTATCTACTATAATACCTCCATTCGTAGTAATAGGGTTAGAAGTGGTTAATTGGTCACTGACTACCAATTGATGC
The DNA here is from genome assembly GCA_937974625.1 of uncultured Saprospiraceae bacterium. Lineage (GTDB taxonomy): Bacteria > Bacteroidota > Bacteroidia > Chitinophagales > Saprospiraceae > JAFMDF01. The sequence goes on along the minus strand of CALJVJ010000019.1, from coordinate 51,068 downwards.
GTATTAACATCCGAGAAGGCAATCGTAGCACTTTGGTCATCAATTACCGAAAATTGCAAAGAAAATAAAGCGTCTCCATCATTTAAGCTAATACCGCTAGCATTAGAATCATACCATGAAAAGTTCAATTCGCCTGTATTGCTATTATTGGAATTTAAATTGGCTGCCGATATTCCTAGAGTGCTACTAAAACTACTTATTCCTTGAAATTGTAATATAGTAGGGTCCCAAATTAAACTAAATTGTAAGCCCGATATTACGTTAAAATTAGTTACTGTTAGGGGCATGCTAAAACTGGTAGCTAAAGCATTACAAGAGTTAGTTGGGATATTTTCCAATTGTAAGCCTAAAAAATCAGCCTCTGTATTATTAGCACAAGCATTAACATCCCCAGTTCTTAGACCAATAAAATTAGCTACCTCATTGTTTTGAATATTATTAAAAACTATTTCGGAAACATTGACATCGTTAGTGTTTGGAAAAACAAAACTGGCATCTACAAATTTCCAGCAATCACTAAGTTGATTAACACCCAGAATTTGTGAATTAATAGCATTTAAATCAGAAGTCGAAATCCCATTTAATGGATTAGCGGTATCTATATTCCCAACTCTATTTCCTGTTGCATCGGCATTAACTCCTCCAAAAGGAGATGGAAAGGAAGTGTCTATGTTCAAAATTAATCTCCTAGTATGTACTAAATCTAATACATTAATACAGGTATCTTGACAATTACTTGGAGAGAAATCTGGGATGATTACAACATTGGACCCTACATTTACAGCAGGAAAGCTATAAGTGCCACTTGCATCGGTTAATATATTCATCGTTTGGTCTCCCTCCATTTTTACTGTTACCCCTTCCATTGGACTTCCATTTTCTGTTAGGATAGTACCAGAGATGACTTGGGCATTGACATTAAAGGAGATGGAAAATAATAAGAGTATAAGATAATGCGGTTTTGAAAAAAACAGCTGAAAAATTTCATTTTTTAGTTTTGTTGAAATTGTGTTCATGTTGTTATAGTTTAATGGAGATATCCTTGCCTCAATCTTGTTGGATTGTATCGGGATAGATGTTTAAAGTAGTTTGGTGTTTTATTTTTAGTACTATTGAGCTTGTTTGGAAAAGAGAAACCTTATAAGGTTTGAATAAAACAAAGTAGATATTGGTAAATAAACTAAATATAAATAAAAAGCATTTGTACTATTGTTCCAATTTTTTATTTTCCTTGTACATTTTTTAATTTGTTGGGATGAGAAGTTTTTTTAATCTTAATATTCTAACATAAATACTAATAGATTTTCCAACATTAGGTAAGGCATAGTATGGTAAGCTAAGCTGAATCCAGCTTAATTTTGTTAGCAATTTTTTAGCACGGAATATTTTGAGATGGAGCAATAATTTAACAAAGGAAAAGGTAAAATCCTTTTGTTCTTTTCTTCAAGGAATTTAGGATAGAGTAGAAGCAGAAGATTCCTAAGTACTTACATTGTTTGGGTGTTAGAAGTTAGACATTGCTCTATCAAAAAAGAAAACAAATGCAGCAATAAAATCAAGAAAATCGATTTAAAGAGAAGGAGGGATAGCTACTATTTAGCTTTAAATTTGATATAAAAAAACATTGTGATAGTTTGCAAATAAGTAATTCTTATGGAAATTTTGTAGTTAAAAAACTTCTTTTTTTTGTAGTTTATTAAAATATTCTTAGTGAAAGATAAACTAATCTTTCTTTTTTGAACTATTCTTATTTCCCAATGATAAAGACTTTATAGACTAGGAAATTACTCATAAATCTTACTAACAGATTATCATAATATTTATAAATATTAGGCTGAAACGTTTGAATAGGCCATAGAAAATGGGTAATTGATGTTTGTGTAAAATGTTAAGAACATTACTACGTATATATTTTGTTAAAATTACCTTTCGGTGTAAATCCACTCGCTAGTTCTAGTAGAACAGCTCAATTAGGAGCATACTTCCAAAATTCAACATTTACAGCCCAGTTTCCCGTTCCTTACGAGCTATTTTCTGGTCATTATTGCTTTCATAAATTGTATAATTTTCATACTTCGCATTATCGCTCTCTGCCCATATATCTTTTCCAATATTACACAAAATGACTAGTTCCTCATAAATCTTATTGCCTTGGTCTACTCTGAATTCAACTGCAATATCTCGGTCAGATACTTTATCTTGCTGAAGATTTAGTGAATTTTCAAAATTTCTACAAGCTTCCGTAACTCTAGAAATCGCATTTTCATTGACGCCTAAATCTTCTATTAACCCTGACATTTGCCTAGCGACTCTAGCGACTCTTCTTCCACAAAATAATAATTGAGCATCCGTCATATCACCCATCTTGGCAGTACCAAATTTACGATATCTACCGGTTCGGTTATTATATTTAATGGATACCTTTATCATGATACTACGAATAGAAGATTTTAGTTTTTCAGCAGCCGCTACCTTTTTTTCGGTTAATACCATTTGATCTCCTACCATTTCGTCATCGTCTGGTAGGGCCCTAAATCTATCACACATCGCTTTGAATTTCTTTAATCGCTCAATGTCATAGCTGTATTGAGAAAAATAGGTAATGTCTCTATGGGCATATTTGATGCGCTCCATAGACTGTAGATACAAATCTGCATCAGGGAAGTTGTACTTTCTATGTCCTGCTTGTTTTTTCATGATTATCAGTTTCTTACAAAGATAATCAACTCTTACATTAAAGTAAATGTTTGAAGGGAGGAATTTTATTAAAACGTTTTAGTTATAATTTTTACTCAGTTTTAAATTTCTGATTAATAAAAACATAAATTTATAAATCGCTCATTCAATTAAAGTACTTTTCTTACAATACTTATTATTTCATAATGGATTTTATTTATTTGCACCAATAGTGGATATATAGGCTACCAATAAACCTGTGATAGCACCTGAAATGCCTATAAAGTATCTCCTTCGTATAAAAGATACAGTCCAGAAAAAAAGGCTAAAACTCCAACAACAGCCCCTAGATTTAGGTAGTTTTTATTTTCTTTTTCCATATTCTTTCATTTTAAACAATGACTCAAAAGTAAGTAAAGTGAATTTCTGGTAGCACAAACTTTAGTTTGTGGGGAACCCTGACCTTTAAGTTAACCATTCTAAATCAGGTCAAAAACCTGTGTCCCGAACAGAATAAACATGCCCGCTACGTAGTCGTGCGGGTTCAGTGCTACCAGTTTTATTAATTGATAAAAGCTGATTCAATATCCACCGTCATATTATCTCTACTCAATAACCTATCCCGCAAAGCCTGAATCTTTGGCAATTCATATTCAAAATAATATTTCATGGTATGTACCTTTCCTTGATAAAAGAGATAATCATCACCCATTGCCTTATTCGCTATTGCTTTTTGAGCGACTATGCCTTGCTTTAGCCACAACCAAGAAACGAGGACAATACCGAAGAATTCTAAATATAAAGTCGCATCAGATAAAAAGACTTCCGGTCGGTTTTTTGTAGCGACATCAATCAAATGTAGGGTAGTGCCATGAAGTGTTTTAGCACTATCTTCTAATTTGTTTGCGAATGGTTGTATTCCTTCTATCGAATGCGCTTTAGCGATGGTCTTTTTCATTTCTTGCATTAGCAGCTTTAATGCTTTTCCGTTATGCATCATGACTTTTCGTCCCAAAATATCCATTCCGTGAATGGTGGTTGTCCCTTCATATATGGCATTTACACGAATGTCCCTGTAGTATTGTTCCAAGGGAAAATCGTCGGTATAACCAGCACCACCCAATACTTGCATACCTGCACTTACTGCAATATTTCCCCATTCCGATGGAAAAGATTTCACGACTGGAGTTAGTAATTCTAATAATAAGTGAGCATCCTCTTTGGCGTCACCTTCTGCATTTTCTGCCAAATCTGAATATAAGGAACATAATTGTACTAAGGCAATACTACCTTCACCAATGGCTTTTTGGAATAGGAGCATTCGTCGAACATCGGCATGCTCGATAATCAACACTTGAGGCTGACTACTGTCTTTATTGGAAGGATGCCGACCTTGTGGACGCTCATTGGCATATTGCAAACTAGCATGATAAGCGGCACTTACGGTACCTGCAGCCATCGCTCCAGTCCCAATTCTTGCTTCATTCATCATTTGAAACATATACCGCAAACCTCTATGTGGTTCTCCTACTAGGTAACCTTTACAATCCTCGCTTTCTCCCATCATTAAATGAGCAGCTACGTATCCTTTTTGCCCCATTTTGCCAAAAAGACCTGCAGTTACGACATCATTTCCGACCAGTTTTTCAGCTTCTTTTCGGTACTTAGGCACGACAAAAAGAGAAATACCTTTTGTTCCCGCAGGTGCGCCGTCTATTCTCGCTAAAGTAAGATGGATGATATTTTCTGTGGTTTCATAATCTCCACCTGAAATATAAATTTTTTGTCCTTTAATGTTGAAAGAGCCATCTTTATTAGGTGTAGCACTAGTTGTCACATCAGACAGAGAACTTCCTGCTTGTGGCTCAGTCAAACACATCGTTCCTTGCCAATCACCAGACATCATTTTAGGTACAAATTCATCGTGTAGTTCTTTAGTAGCAAAAGCTCTAATAAGATTTGAGGCACCATCTGTTAATAGGGTATAGGCAGCAGCATTGGCATTAGCAGCATGCATGATAACCCGGCCTGAATTCAAAAGTAAATTAGGCATCTGTTGACCACCCTGGTCGTAATCTGCATAAGCACCTATCCAACCGCCTTCTCCTAAAGCTTTAATGGCTTTTTGTAAACCAGGATGTACTTTTACCACTTCCTCCTTTTCATCATAAAAAGCTTTTTTCTTATCCATTTCCGTAAAAATAGGGAAGAGGTGAGTATCAGCAATGTCTTTTACCGCATCTAGCGCCATATCATATGCCTCTGCATCGTAATCTTGAAACTTAGGTAATTTTTTCAAAATACTAAGGTCTAATACCTCATGCAGCATAAATTTTAAATTACGAATATTGATGTAATCTTTTGCCATTTTTTTATATTTATTGATGATTTTTTTGAAGGCCCAAGATGGGGATTTTTTAATAAAAAGAGGTGTTTTTAAATAGAAAAAGGTTAGATGAATATATGGCTTTACATACTACATCTAACCTTTTAATTTAGGCTACTTTGACAATTATGCTTTATAAGCAGGCTTATAACTTTTTTTATCAATAACCATTTTGGCGATAATTTCTTTCATAATTTCAGAGGTTCCTCCATATACTGGAATAACTCGAACATCTCTATAAATTCTACCAATTGGGTATTCTTCCATGAAGCCATACCCTCCAAACATTTGACCACATTCATAGACCATTTTATTCAGTAAATCACCTGTCTTCATTTTTAGCATAGAACACTCTTTTACCACATGTTCCCCTTGTGCCAAACGGTAACTTGTTTGATACATAAATGCTTTCCAGCCTTCAATGTCTGTTGCTATTTCTGCAATTCTATGACGTAAAACTTGGAATTTATTAATGGATTGGCCAAATGCCATTCGCTCCGAAATATATTGTAAGGTAATATCCAATACATACTGCATCAAACCAATATTGGTCTGGGCCAAAGTCAGTCTTTCAACTTGCAAGCTTTCCATCATATAATAAAACCCTTTCCCTTCTTCTCCTAACAAATTTTCTTTTGGGACTTTTACGCCATTGAATGCCAGCTCTGCTGTATCAGAAGACCTAATACCTACTTTATCCAGCTTTGCTTTAGAAACACCTTCTGCATCTAAATCAATTACCATCATAGAAATTCCAGTTTCCGTTTTCACCGCAGCCACTGTATAATCTCCATAGAATCCATTAGAAATGAAGGTTTTAGAACCATCAACAATATAATAGTCGCCTTCTAATTTAGCTGTCGTCCTAATCGCTCTTAAATCTGACCCAGCAAATGGTTCTGTCATAGATAAAGAACCAATTTTTTCACCAGTAATACTTGGTACTAAATATTTTTCTTTGATAAATGGTGTTCCAGCATGCACTAAATAATTCATGGCTAAATAGGCGTGAGCAGAAGTAACCGTTGCAAATCCACAACTACCGGTTCTACCCATTTCTTCGCATAAAATCATGGTATACATAAAGTCAGCACCCATACCACCATACTTTTCTTCTACTTCTAATCCTAAAAACCCCATCTCTCCCATCTTTCTCAGGACACTTCTATCCACTTTACCATTTTTTTCCCATTCATTGAGATATGGGTTGACTTCTGCTTTAAAGAAATCTTGTAAAGTTGTTCTAAATAATTCATGTTCTTCTGTTAGAAATAGATTTTTCATATCAATTTAAAATTTTGCTTGAATATAAAGGAGTAATTTATATTACGGTTTAATATAAAATGCAAATAATATAAATTCGATTAGCGAAAATTCGCTAAATTTGTTTCTTTTTCCAAAAGTACATTTTTTATTAGATATTTTGTAGTAGGAATAGCAATTTTATTGGGTATAGCCATCTGGCATTTTGGTATCATGTCCTGCTACTGTCAATCGTTCAATCACCTCTTTTTGATTCGGATATTGTTTGATTAAATGGCTTGTTGTTCCTCCTTCAAAACAACTGCCCGTAAATCCAGGAGCCATTGTACAACCATATAAAGCATACGTTCCATTATGGGTTATTTCACCTGCTTGCCATACATTCGCCGGCACCACAAATTGAATTTTTTGTTCTTTTAAAATATTCGTTCCCATGATTACTTTTTGATAAACGCCATTAGGGTGTAATAAATGTAATACAAAAGGGTCCCCTTTATAAAAATGCCACACTTCATCGTGTTGTAAGCGGTGGAAGGTAGAGACACTATAAGGTTCTTTACAGTACATCCCAATAATTGCCGTTCCTGCAGGACTTTCGCCATTCGTTTTTTGGGCTACGTAGGTACTTTTGTAAAGTGTTCCTTCGATAGGAATTTTATCAAATTGGTAATGGTCAATGATTGCTTTTATTTTTGGCAGCATGTTTTGTTTTTTAAATCTTTTCTAGACAAGTACAAGCGCTAACTTAGTATTAATTTTTACCCAGCCACACTACGACACAACGTTAAAATGAGTTGATGGTTAATTCGTTGTGTCCGTTGAGACTTTGTACAAAATTACTTTTGTACAAGTTTTAATCTATAAATAGTTTAAACCTTAATCCACTTTGACTCATGGGTTGCACTCTCAAAAATAGCATTACATACAGAAGCATTGATATAACCGTCTTCAAAAGTCGGGTAATCAATTTTATCCAAAGGATTTTCTATTTTTTGATAAACTGCTTTAAAAAATCTTGTGAAAGTTTCGGTAAATCCTCCTCCAAAAGGATTGTTGTGAATCATTACAGGTTGACCTTTTTGGCCTTGATGCAGTTGATATGGCTGCTCATTATTCCACCAAACAGATTGATGTGTTCCTGTTACTTCTAACTGCAATTGATTTTTGCGACCATGTGCCACTTCTGACAATACCAAATTGCCAATAGCACCATTAGAAAATTTAAACATAATGGTTGCCACATCTTCCGATTGAATCTGGACTGCTTGACTATTCAACTGTTTTGTTGGATGAATGATACCATCTTTCGTCAAATAACGGGTTGGTTGGAAATTAGCAAAATTAGCAGCTACAGCCTTAATTTCTAAACCAGTCCAAAAGCGAACTAAATCCACCCAATGAGAACCAATTTCGGTAGTAGCACGCATTTTTCCACCGATTGCTGTTTGGTACCTCCAACTATAAAAATCACTTTCTGCATGAAATTCTTGCAAATAATTCCCATGAATCATTCTAACTTCGCCAAAAGTGGCTTGTGCTATCAATTGTTTTGCATTTGTACAGGCTGGATGGTACCGTACATTAAAATTGACTGCACCAACCACATTTTGAGTAGTAGCTAAATCATGTAATTCTTGAGCCTTTTGCGGTTCTATAGTTAATGGTTTTTCACAAATAACATGTTTTTTTGCTAATAAAGCGACTTTAGCATAGTCATAATGTGCCAAAGGAGGCGTACATAAATGAATGACTTCACAATTTGCTAAAGCCTTTTCGTAATCAGTGGTAGCATTCGGTATATTCCATTTTTTTGCAAAAAGAATGGCCTTTTCCAAGGTTTTGTGAACGACGTAATCAACCTCGTGGCCCAATGATTGAAGGACTTCTACGTGTGTATTTGCAATAAAACCTGTACCAATGATAGCAATTCGCATAAAATAATTTAAATAAGAGAAAAAGACTAAATTTATTTTTTCATCACTACTAAAATGCAAAGTCATGAATTATCTTTGCTCGAAACAAATATATAAAGTTTATGATTCAATTTGTAAGTAATAAAGGGGGAGGACAACCAGTTGATTTTGAAACAGCCATTTTAGACGGATTTGCAAGTGATGGAGGCTTGTATGTGCCAACAACCTTACCTAAAATTTCTTTACAAGAAATAGCCAAATGGAAGGATTATAGCTATACCGCAGTCGCCTATGAAGTTTTATCTAGATTTATTGACGAATCTGTAATTTCTGAAAAAGAACTCAAGCAATTATTAGCAGACAGTTTTAGCTCTTTTTATCATCAACAATTGATTCCAAATTATGCTTTAAAATCGCAACCAAATTTTTATATCCAAGAGCTTTTTCATGGGCCAACTTTATCGTTTAAAGATGTAGCTATGGGTTTTGTAGTTAATCTTTTTAATTTCTTTTTGAAAAGAAGAGGGGAGCAGATGTCTATTATTGTTGCAACTACAGGAGATACAGGCCCAGCTGCTGCCCATGCAAGTATCGGCAAAGAAAGTCTAAATACCTGGGTTTTATATCCAAAAGAGCTGATTACAGAAGAGCAGGAACGGCAAATGACTACCATTTCAGCACCCAACGTTTTTGCAGTAGGCGTATCTGATTGTCCCGACGGAGCAGATGATTTAGATATTTTAATTGCCGACTTATTTGTAGATAAATCCTTTAAAAAAGAGCTGAATTTGTCGAGTGTCAATTCTATCAATTGGGGTCGAGTGATGATGCAAACGGTTCATTATTTTTATGGGTATCTACAAACAGTTAATAAGGTAGGAGAATTATTAAATTTTGCTGTGCCGTCAGGTGCTTTTGGTAATTTATGTGCGGGTTCTTTAGCAAAGATGATGGGGCTTCCAGTAGGAAAATTCATTATTGCCAATAATCAAAATGCTTGTCTGCATAGAATTTTCACCCAAGGCATTTTTCTAAAAAAGGATATTATTGCCTGCCAAGCATCTGCCATTGATATTTTAATACCCTATAATTTTTGGCGGTATTTGTATTTTGCCATAGGACAAAAGCCGACTAAAATAAAGGGATGGATAGCAGATTTTGAAAAAACAGGAAAAGTTCTTTTTGATAAAGAAACCTTTGATGCCTACAGCAAAGGATACCTTGCTGCTATTATTTCTGATGAAGAAACCCTAGCGACTATAAAATCAGTTTACGAAACGGAACAATATCTTTTGGACCCACATGCAGCCGTTGCGGTAAAAGCTGCACAAAACCTAGTACCCAAATTATCGCCTAATACCAAAACCCTATGTTTAGCTACCGCTCATCCTTGTAAATTTCCAGAGAGTATTAAGCTAGCCCTAGGAACTGAATCAAACGATTTACCACCAGCTGGAAAGCATAAGTCGGTGGAAGAAGCAAAAACTTTTTGCCAAAGGATTTATAGTTGTGACTACAAAAATATGGATACAGCTATCCGAAGAAGTATGAAAGCTGCGGTGAATTAATAAATCAAAGTTATATTGTTTTTTTCAAATATATTTCACCATATTTGTGCCTAATTAAAAAAAGCTAAAAGTAGACAATTATGAGTCAATCTGTTGTTATCAGTGGCACTGGTCTTTGGAAACCAGAACATACCATAACTAACGAAGAATTAGTTGAAAGTTATAATGCTTTTGCTGATAAATATAATGCTGAAAATTCAGTAGCAATTGAGGCAGGAACGGTAGTAGCAAAGCCACATTCTTCAGCTGAATTTATCTATAAGGCATCAGGAATAAAAAGTCGATATATCTACATAAAAGAAGGGGCATTAGATGTAAATCGAATGATGCCGAATATTCCAGTGCGAGCAGAAGAAGCACTTTCTGACCAAGCGGAAATAGCCATTCACGCAGCTAAAAAGGCAATGACTGCCGCCAATAAAACAGGAAAGGATATTGATGTGGTGATTGTAGCTTGTGCTTATACCCAACGGTATTATCCAGCGATAGCAATAGAGGTGCAAAATGCCTTAGGTATTGAAGGATTTGGGTTTGATATGTTAGTGGCTTGCTCTTCGGCTACTTTCGGTTTACATAGAGGATATGAAATGGTCAAAGCAGGAACCGCTAAATGTGTGATGGTGATTAATCCTGAATTAACTTCTCCACAAGTTAATTATATGGACAGAGACAGTCATTTTATTTTCGGTGATGTATCCGTAGCGACTATCATTGAAAGAGCAGAAACAGCAACAGCGAAACATCAATATGAAGTGTTGAGCACCAAAGCAATGACGCATTTTTCTAATAATATTCGGTCAAATTTTGGCTATGTAATGAACGCTAATAATGACAGCCCGCTAGCTGCCGAGCAATATTTTCATCAACAAGGTAGAAAGGTGTATAAAGAAGTGTGTCCGATGGCTGCTAATCATATTGGAACACATATCGCAGAACATGATTTAGGGCCCGATAATATAAAAAGATGGTGGTTACACCAAGCCAATATCAATATGAATCGCTTGATTTGTAAAATGCTATTAAATAGACAACCAAGTCAAGAAGATGCACCAATTGTCTTAGATGAATTTGCTAATACTGCTTCAGCAGGTTCTTTGATTGCTTTCAATATGTATAACGAGGACTTAATGAGTGGTGATTATGGCTTGATTTGTTCATTTGGTGCGGGGTATTCTATTGGAAGTTTGGTAATCCGTAAGGTTTAAATGTACCGACGAATTTATTCGTCAATCTCAATTAAAATGACGAATGATTTCGTCAATACATTTAGGAACTACAAGAAAGCATAGAACAACCCACTTTATTTCTTGCCCATTCAGGACGTTTTGCAAACCATTTTTCCATAGCTGGTTGTTCTGCATAAGGTTGTCGGAATAAATCCAAGAAGTCATTTATTAATTGATAATCTCCATTATCTGCCGCATCAATAGCCACCTGAGCCATATAATTTCTCAATACATATTTTGGATTGACTACATCCATTTTTGTCTTTCTTACGGCATCAAAGCTATTTGAAACGGTTAGTCTTTCGATATAATTTGTAAACCAAGTTTTCCAAAAGGCTAAAATGTTACCCGTTAATTCTTCTGGCTTGTAAAAGGCGGCTAAAACAGGGTTAAGAAATTCTTTATCTAAAGCGGTTTCTATATTAGTCTCCTTTTTGAAATTCGCTAAATTTCTAAAGAAAATGGTCATATCTGTTTCTGTTAAATGAAGGGCTTCCTCCAATTGTTGGATTAACTCCTTGTCCGATTCAGTAGAACCTTCCAATCCCAATTTATCCTTCATCATTTGGTGATAAGCAGGTTCGTAATTGGCTTTATACTCTTGCAAGATATCCTCCAAAGGTTTAGCATCTTCTATTAGTGGATAAAGGGCATTAGCCAATTTTAATAAATTCCATAATCCGATATCTGGTTGATTTTCGAACCGATACCGTTTTTGTTGTCTATCGGTGGTATTTGGTGTCCAACCATGGTCATAGCCTTCTAACCAGCCATATGGACCATAATCAATCGTCAGGCCAAGAATTGATAAATTATCCGTATTCATTACACCATGTACAAACCCAACTCTTTGCCAATGGACAATCATTTTCATCGTCCGTTGTGCTACCTCTCTCAAAAAGGCAACGTAAGTTTCCTTAGAAGGTGCTCCTAAATGAGAATAATGATGTTTTATGGTATAATCTACTAATTTTTTCAAGGTTTCCGTATCTCTTCGAGAAGCAAAGATTTCAAAATTACCAAAGCGGATAAAACTAGGGGCGACTCTACAAACAACAGCTCCTTTTTCATAAGCAGAATTCCCATTATAGAGTACATCTCGTAACACCTCATCTCCTGTCAAGGCTAAGGACAAAGCCCGTGTAGTTGGAACACCTAAATGAAACATCGCTTCACTACATAAGAACTCTCTGATAGAAGAACGTAGTACAGCCAATCCATCAGCTGACCTAGAGTAGGGTGTAGGTCCTGCTCCTTTTAATTGTAAAGCCCAAGTTTTACCTTGATATTCAACTTCTGTCAAATTAATAGCTCGCCCATCTCCCAGCTGCCCTGCCCAATGTCCAAATTGGTGGCCTCCATAGCACATCGCATAGGGTTTTGTACCCTCCAAAATTTCATTACCAGAAAAAACATTTAAAAAACTTTCAGATTTTAAATCTGCGTCTGGTAAGCCAATTAAGTCTGCCGTTTCTTTAGAGGTAGAAATTAAGGTAGGGTTGGCTGTTTTTTTTGGTGTTGCATAGGAAAATGCAGCTTTTTCAACTTGCCTTCTAGTATTCTCTTGAATTGGGTCAGCTGGAAGTTCTTTAGAAAAGGTTTCCTTTATGGTTAACTTATCTGCTATTAAAGCCATATTTTATTTTTATTTAGAACAGTTTGGATAAGTGAAAGGTTTTGAAAAATGGAATTTAATCCTTGACATTTGACTCTGGTACTTTTCTATCTTTAATACCTAGGTATTTTTCAATTTCTTGTTCCAAATAGCGAGCTTTTGCTAGCGAAGTATAATAATAAGTAATTAAGGGTACATGTTTTTGTCCCTCAACATCATTTAGGATAAGGTGAAGAGTATATTGATGACCATGTCTTTTCAAATAAACTTGGTCTATATCTTTTACATCAATTACTTTATCTTTCATCATTTCCTTAGGTCTCCATTTGATGGTCATGTTATTTTGGTCAATATTTATAAATATTTTCTTTTTACGACGAGTAAGCATTTGATATAAATAATAGGCACAGCCCAACCAAAGTGTTCCAGGAATAAAGATAGAAATCCCTTTTTCGAAAAAAATCAAGGTAGCAATTAACGCCATAGAAGCAAATAACAGGATGCCAATAATGTCTGAAGAACCAGGCTGGTCTATTTCAAAATCTACTTCCTCTTGAAAATGAATGACATTAATCCCTGCTGGTCGACTAATCTTTTCCTTTTTTTCCTCTTGAATAAAGTGTGCTATATCTTTTCTGAAAGAAAAGACAGTATTGCAATTGGTACATTTACCAATTTTATCTTTTAAATGTAGATTTGTTACAGGTACTCCAGCTTCGCAAGACGGACAATTTATTTTAGTAAATAATCCCGAATTTTCCTTATTTAATTCTTTAAGTTCTAGTTTATATTTTTCTAAAGGTTTATTTTCCATATTTGATTTTTTCTTAGTATTTAAGATTGCGCTTCCAAAACCTTTCTATCGGTAATCCCTAAATGTTTTTCTATTTCTTGTTCCAAATACTTTGCTTTTGAAGGAGTGGACAATGGATGAAGTAATCGGACATGTTGCTGGCCATCATCTCCATTAATTATCATAGAGACCCCATTTGCTTTATTAACATAAATTTGGTCAATATCGTGGATGTCAAATACTTTGTCCTTAACGAATTTTTTAGGTCTCCATTTGATGGTTAGTTGTTTATCATCAACGCTCAGGTTGATTTTATTTTTAGCCCTGTTCATATAATTATACAGAAAATATAAAGGAAAAAGACTAAATCCCATCACCCAATAAAAAGAAAAGGAGCCCGTTATAAAATAAAGTTCAAGCACCAAAAAAAATACCGCTGCCATCATACCCATGAACGCGTCAAAGCCAACCATTGGTTGTTGAATAGTAATATCCAATTCATCTTGAAAATGAAAAATGTCAATTCCTTCAGGTCGAATCACTTCTTGTTTGATGGTATTTTGACTAGTAAACTCAGAAACAGCTTCATGAAATGGAAAAATCGCATCACAACCCCCACATTTAGCAATTTTATCATTGATGTTGATATTATCTGCAGGAATAGGTGTTTCGCATGCAGGACAATGCAACTTTTTAAAGACCTTAGATTTCTCTTTTTTAAGCTCTTTTAATTCTAATTTGTGTTTATGTAATGATTTATGTTCCATATTAGGGATTTATTGAACCGCAATTATCAATCAAAAACTATTTAACCTTCCAATTACTATAAACATACTCCGCTCGTGTAAACAAAATATTTCGGTCCTTATCTACTCGATAACTACCACGTTCTTTAGGTAGTATAAAGCCACCAGCTTCCGTATAACTCAAATTTTTAATATAACTATATCGACCATCATGTTTTATAAAATAAGCGACCATTCGACCATCTTCGGCATCAAAATAATACCACCAGGTATCTGATTTGGTGTGATGCGCATTTTTATCTGCATCATAAACGGCTTTAATTACCTCTACTTTCTGTCCATCTTCTAAAGTATCCATCCCTTCATGGCTTAAAACGACGCCTTTATCCATTATTTTAAAGGGAACATCAATTACAAAAAGTGCCACCGTCACTGTAGTGTTTAGGGTACTAATTTTTGCAGTTTCATCAATTGCTCCATCAATATTCTTTAATGCTTTCCCGTCGATAGATTTAATTTTATGAGTTTGTCCGTCTTGTTTCCAACTAATATTAATACTAGGATTTTTATCAAAATAATAATCATGTTGTTGAACAACATCCGATTCAATTTCGCCTGATTCTAAAATTAATTTACCATGTTTTTGATAATGAAGTTCTTTTTTGTTTTGCCAATTTTCAAGACCACCTAAAGTTTTAAAAGACTTTTTTAAGGTGGCTACTACTTTTTGGTCGCTTATATGCGCAAAAGGGTCCGTTACAACTTCAGGAGAAGCACAGGCAAAAAGGAGAAAGAAAGTAAGTACGGTAGTAAGACGTAGCATAGGTTTTAATTTACTTTTGTTAGTTGAACAAACATAGTAAATTAATATAAGAGCAGGAAATAAAAAGTCTAGACAGCTTTATTTCAAATGTATAGCGGTGGTAAGTGGAAACAATAATTGTGCTCCATCAGCTTTTTCAAAAATAATTTTATCAAAATAAAGGCTTGTTTCCCGCTTGATTTTTTTAAGTCTTCTTTGAATATCATTACGTGTAAAATTATTAGTAACGTATTGAATTGCTTTACCTTCTTTAGGTACTACTGTGAAATGTACTTGCAATAGTTTAACTTTCTCGTTTCCAATAAAAAATTCAAAGCCTTTTTTAGACTTTTTAAAGGCTTCTAAATCGTAGGTAGTTTTGTCTAAAACGGTACTCAAGCCTCTCAACTTAATTAATGGTTGTTGGATATTAAAGTCATAAAACTCAGGGAAGGTAGTCGATTTGAATACCTTTTCCGGTAAAATATAGGTTTTCTTGATATCTTCTGGATTAATGAAAATATCATCTGAAGTAATCACCCTTCGAATAGTCTTAAAATCATCAACGTGGATAATTTTTGCACTTTCACTTTCCGAATAGTGCTTAAATAAAGAAGCATTTTTTGGATTTTTAGTATCTAATTTGACAATAGCATTTTCTCCCAAGCTAGAATTCAATTGAAAACTAAAGGTAGAGGTCGTCAGTTTCAATGGAGCATTAGACTCATCAAAACTATCTTCAACTATTTCAATGGGAACTAAAAAACGGACATATTCATCATTAACCATGAACCCTGGCAAGCCATTCAATGAATTAGGAGACAAAGTTTTTAAAAAGTCTCCTTTGATAAACAAGAATAAAGAAAGGGTGTGACCAACTTTGACACTGTTGACCAGATCTTTAAAACATTCATTATTACTAATTATTGGGGATTTTTCTGTTTTTCTGGAGATATAGCATTGATTCCAATCTTTTTGGTTCCAATGATTCACAGAAATACTAAAGGGAACAAACTCATTATCCTTAAAAAGTTTCGGCGATTCTTGAACCCATTTTTCAAAAGTTTTAATGCCAACTTTAGCTCGCCGTCCTCCCTTAGGGCCATGCGCGTATCTTTCCCATTCCCCCCATTGAAAAAGGTAGTCATGTTCTTTAAAAACGGGTTTTACGACGGTCAAGTTATCAATGGATTTATGTTTATCTCTATTAATTAATTTCTTCCAAAAACGGTAAGTATCTTCGTTTATTACAAAATCTAAATCAGATTTTTCAGTGACTTTGATTCGTGCAAAAAATGTTTTTTCCTCTTCTGTTTCTACCGATAACCACAAGGCAAAATCATTCCGATGATGGCGCAAGTTAGAGAAAAAGCAGGTGGAGAAATCCCCTTCATCCTCACAAGTGGCTACGATATTATCATCGTCAATAAATATGGCATTTACCTTATTGGGTGTTAAAATATGCCCCTTATATTGCACGGAAAATGAATCTGTCCAAATATTTGCAAATTCTTTTTGAGAAAATATTTGATAAGGAATAGCCGTTGGCTGTTTTATTTCGGGGTCAGTAAATGGAATTTTACTATTGCCCCATTGCATATAATGGTCAATTTTTGGTCGAGTTGTACTCAATAATTGATTGTAAGAAACTTCTTCGACATCCGTTTTATTATAAACTGCGTGAAATTTATCAGGTTTAGAAGAGACATGCAGAAAACCATTAGGAAATTGCTTATTTAAATTCCAGAATAACAAAAAAAGCAGTAAGCCTTTCAGGACGTAAATTAACCAATTGGGGGATTGGTCAGGATGCTTCTTTTTGATAATTCTATCCATTCAGCTCGTTTAGTTATGGTGCTTCCTTGAATTGAGTAATAGACTTTATTATTATAAGTGGTATTGTTAATACTTTTGCATTTTACGTTAATTTAATGAAAATAATCGACAAAATGTTATTCGTTTGCAAACCGTTAACATAAAATCATGTTTGTTGCTTCTAAAATAATTACAATACTAGATTTTATCTGGTTTAAAATTCACCCGCAAAACCTTTATCATTGACGAATCCTTTTATAAAATAGACTTGTTACCCGATAATATATACTCCTTTGCAAATGCTTTTTCTCGCTATTTTGGCTAAAAAAATACCATGTCTAGGTTCCTTCCAATTGTAAATAGTTGAGGTGTCCTAAAATTTTCTTTCTCTTTTGAGTAATAAAAAGCGTTACAAACCCTTTTTGGCGATAATTTTGCTTTAGTAATCTATAAAAGGAGATTACATGAGAACTACAATATTATTAGGCATATTGAGCCTATTGCTTTCTTATTCAGGTTTGGCAGACAATATAGAACTATTGCAATTAGAAAAACGTGCCATTGCTGAACAAAATCCCACCATTTTTAATAAAGTTGCTGATGAATATCTAGCTATTGATGAACTTTCTTTTGCAAAAAAGAACGCAGAGAAAGGTTTGATTTTAGCCACAGAAACCGTTAATGCAACCGCCATCGCTAAATCCAATGAAATTTTAGGAATCGTATCCAAACAACGATTTGATTATACCAATGCAACAGAATTTTTAATATTAGCATTGGATGGTTGGAAAAAATCCAATAATGAAGATGGAATTGCAAAGGTAAACCTACACATAGGGGAAATCTTTTACTTTCAAAAGGATTACAATAATGCCATTATTAATTTAAATCGAGCAAAAGACAGGTTTGAAAAATTATCTAATGCGCAGCAACTAGCTAGAGTTCATAAATCATTGGGTGATGTATTTCTAGCTCAGAATTACTTAGGCAAAGCAAAAGAAAGTTATAATAAGGCTTTTGATTTAAATATTAAGGAAGAAGCTTACGAAAAAGCAGCAGCAATTGCGCGATTCTTAGGGAAAATCACCTTAGAATTAGGGGATTATGAAGGTGCGCTTGTATATTTTTCTCAATCCTTAGATTTACATGGTTCTTTAGAAGATTTGCCAAATATAGCTACAGACTATAACGATTTAGCCCTTACTTATTTAGCTCAAAAAAATTATGACGAAGCTAAAGAGAATAATACCATTGCATATGATTTGAGAACAGAAATCAAAGATACCTTAGGTACGGCAGAGAGTTTGAAAAATTTTGGAATCATTCATGCACAACTAGGAGAGAAGCAAAAAGCAGCTCCATTCCTAAATAAAGCGGCCAATTTATTAGCTGCAATTAAAGTTAAATCGGAAGTACCTGTTTTTTATGAAGAAATAGCTACCACCTTCGCAAAAATGGGAGATAATGAATTAGCATTAGAGTATCAAAGAGCTTTTTCAGCAAGCCAAACTGCTTTATACGACCAAGATAAGGCAACGGCAATGCTTGAATTGACCACCCGATATGAATCCGAATCCGAAGCAGAAGAACATAAACAACAAATAGCCACCTTAGAAAAAGATAAGGCGAACAATTTAAAATTAAGAGGCTTTTTATTAGCTGTGATTGCTTTAATAGCTGGATTTTTAGCTACTTTATTTAGAAGTTATCAACGTAAGAAAAAGGCGAATATCATTCTTAAAGATAAGAATGAAGAAATTTTATGGCAAGCCTCTGAAATTGACCGTAAAAATATTCAGTTAAAAGAAAAAGCAGCAAGCTTAGATTTATTGAATAATAAGTTGGTTGGAGAAATGGCAGAACGAGAATCAATTGAACGTTCTTCGTTTGCAAGAGATAGTTTCTTAGCGATGATGAGTCATCAAATGCGGACACCAATCAATATTATTGTCGGTTTGAGTCATTTATTATTAGAGGAAAATCCAAGAGAAGACCAAAAGGAATCTTTGAGAAATTTGCAGTTTTCTGCAAATAACCTAGTCGTATTTATCAATGATGTTTTAGATTATTCAAAAATTGAAGCTGGTAAGTTAGTTATGCAGACCAGAGACTTCAAACTGCCACAAATCATTGAAGATGTACATAAGTGGTCACAAATACCTGCAGAAGAAAAGGATGTAAAATTATCTTTTGAGATTGATAAAAAGGTCCCAGAATTATTGACAGGTGACCCGGTAAGATTAAATCAAATATTAACTAATTTGATTAGTAATTCTTTGAGTTATACGGATACCGGAGAGATAAATACTAAAATAGGTTTATACCAACTAAATGATAGAAACGTCACTTTAGAAATTATCATTGAAGACAACGGAAGAGGCATAGAGAAAGCGAAATTAGAGGAGATGTTCCGTAAATTTACTAGAGACCCAGAAGCTGATATTTATGAAGGGTTTAATACTAGTGGATTAGAGTTAGCCATTACCAAACGATTAGTTGATTTACAAAACGGTAGGGTAGAAGCGACCAGTATTTTAGGAGAAGGCACCACTTTCAAAGTGTATTTACCTTACACCATTCCTTCAAATCTTATCAAAACAGAGACTAGTGGCCAAAATGAATTATTACCTTATCATTATTTAGTCGGTAAAAAGATTTTGGTAGTAGAGGATAATAAAATCAATCAATTGGTCGTCCGAAAAATGCTGACCAAATTAGGCGTGGTAGTAACTACCGCTAATAATGGGCTGGAGTCATTGGACCGAATTAATGAGTCTTATTTTGATTTAGTTTTAATGGATATTCAAATGCCAAAAATGGATGGGTACCGAGCGACTGCAGAGATTAGAAAATCTCATGACCCGACCATTGCCAATGTACCAATTATTGCATTGACTGCCTCGGCTTATTTAACAGAAAAAGATAAAGCACAATTATTTGGAATGAATGACCATGTAGGGAAACCATTTGGCCCAGAGGAACTAATGGAAAAAATCAGTAATTGTTTGGCAAGAAAGGAAAAAGGAATAAGAGTTACAAGAGGTTATGAAAGTTAAATATAAGGCGATATTTTTCTAATTTTAGAATTGGTTTTGAGGTTACTAAAAAAGCCCTTTCGAGCGAACCCGAAAGAGCTAAAAAACCCCAAAAAACCAAATCTTTATGAGAAGTTGATTCCTTTCAAATTTAAATACGCTTTTAAGACGGGGGTTATTTTAGCAAGTCACAATTTTTATATTTTTTGGTAATAAATTTTTAAAAAAAATAATAGATTTAAAATATTTAATTTTTAATTTATTGATTATCAGTATTTTAAATTGAAAATATTTTTATTGGATTTCTAGAAATTTCGCTTATTTTTTTTTATTTATTTACCCTAATTTTTTTTCTATTTATTTTGCACGATAATTTTTTTAGTAACTATCCGATTTTTAGCGTCGTTTATTACCAAAAAATACACCCCTGGAAAAAGAGAAGATAAATTAAAATTATATACACCTTTTTTAAAGTTATTTTGAAATAAGAATTGGGAAAATTGTCCGTCCATAGAAATTAAAGTCCCAGTTAATTCTAACTCCTTTGATAGTTTCATTTTTATACTTCCTTTTTCATAAATTGGATTGGGCAAAATGTCTAAGGATAAGCCTTCTATTTTTGGAATATTAAGGCTAGAAACTATCGATTTATCTAAATTTCCATCTCTTGTATTGCTTCCTTTATAGGTATTCCATAAGATTTTATCTTCGCTGTAAGGAGTTCCTAAATCAAAACTATTTACATAGACTACTTGAGGTTGATTCTCAAAACCAGGATTGTAGCCTAGCGCTGTTAAATCCATCTGTCCATCTCCATTGATATCTCCAATTGCTGCTCCATTCATCATGGTAAATCCATTTACAGAAAGGGGGAATCCCTCCACAATACCACTACCATCTAAATTCATAGCATGGATAAATCCATTACCTTCATCTTCTGTGAAAGTATTGGTGGAAAAGATTACTTCCATGTCCTCGTCCTCATCAATATTAGCTACACTAATTACGCCTTGTGTTCCGAGTTCATCTTCAAACGGAAAACCATCCGCCAGATTTCCTTCTACATCCCACATATATACTTTATCTAAATTAATTGGTGTCAAAGGTGTTGGTCTACTCATAATTATTTGGTATTCCTCATCTTTTTGGATTACAGTAGGGGAGGTAAATGACCAGGTTCGTTCAGGGACAAAAAATGGCCATGCTTTAAAATCAGTACCATCATGATGCTTAATATAGAATTGTGGTAAAGTTCCATGTGCTGCTCCAACTATTTCTAAATCTTCATCATTGTCTAAATCAACTAAAATAGGAGATTGGAAACTAAATCTTGTATCCGAATCTTCAACAGGCCAACCTTCTTTTAATTTCCCTTCTAAATCAAATGCATACAAAACGGTGGTCGAAGCAACAACTATTTCTTTCCTGCCATCATTGTCAATATCCCCAACACTAGGAGATGTAGAAGGAGTGCCAGGAATCCGGATAGGCCAATTAGCATTCCAAATTTCTCCTTTATTATCTAAAATATGAATGATGCCATTTGGAGGATTTCTTTCTAAAAAAATTATTTCCATTTGACCATCAATATCTAAATCAGCTAGTGTTGCTGTTGTAATGATCCAATTATCATCATAGTTCTTTGGAAAACCAGGCAAATTATTGCCTAAATGATCTAAAGCGTAAACCCTACCTTTTCTTCCATTTCCACCTGTTACTTGAATAATTTCTAAATCACCATCATTGTCAATGTCCGCAACCGATGGAGGATAAATTCCAGTACCAATCATTTCCTTTTCCCATAAGGGAGTAGTATTACTATATGCGTATAAAATGTTATTCGCACTAAATAAGAAATCCTGAATTCCGTCGTTATTTATATCTTCTAAAGTGATATTTCTTAAATTAGGGCTACTAGGGTCATTAGGTAAACTTAATGGAAAACCATCCAATTGATTGAAAATGGGTGGTTTTTTTCTAGGTTGGGCTAATGGATTTTCTATTTTTGTTAATTGTATTTGATAATCTTCTGTTATAGTTCCAGTATAAAATTGACCAAAAGCAGCGACTTGGAACAGGAATAGAATTAGAGAAAATAAATACTTCATTTTAGTCTAAAATTAAGTGATGAGTGAGGATTCTTCCAAATGTCTCAAAAAGTAAGGAGATTTATGGTTTAATTGTTTAATAAAATGACATTTTGGTAATAAATAGTCAGTTTAATATATTATAAAAATATTTAATGTAAATTACATCCTAAATTAATTCTTCTCGTATATGGAATAACGAAATTAAATTTTTGTCTCCAAGCTGCGTAAATCGTTTTTTGGGTTGCGTGCTATTCCTAAGTGAATTAATTTTACAATAAATATCCATTTTAACCGATTTTACAGATAAAGAAACATAAGCATATTTTGATATTGAACTTCCATGAACAACTTTTTTTATCTCCTAATTATGTGCTATTTAGCAACCTTCTTGCTAAGTTGATGAAGTATTCCTTAAAGCCACTATTTTCATTTTTTTTATGCTTTCTTTTTATTACTTCTTCTAATGCTCAAGAAGTGGATTCTTGTCCTTGTGAAAATTGCCCTGCGCCTATCGAAGATGACCTTAGTTTCAGAGAGTACCAACTCAATATATTTAATATAAAAAATAACTCCTTGGCGAATGCTGACCAATGTGTTAGTAAAGTAGGCGTAAAATTTACCCACCAATATTCAGGAGATTTATTAATAGAACTAGTATCTCCTGCTGGAGATATCGTCGAATTAATTGGTCCTGTAACTTTTTCTCAGGGCTCTAATGGACAGACAGATAATCGGACTTTTGATATTGCTTTTGTGAGAAACAATGTGACCGCAGAGCCAGACGATAATTACGATGCTAAGTTTAGCAATGACCAAAATTGGGCAGGCCAAGGAATATTAGAAGGAACCTATTATCCGTTTAGAGGGTCTTTAGCAGATTTTGATGAAGGAAGAGTAAATGGGACATGGACTTTAAGGGTAGGTGATTTTAATTCAGAAAGAAATGACCAAGGTGAACTTTTAGATTTCTACGTTGAGTTCTGCGATTCCGAAGGTTTGGTTTGCGACCCATGCTTAGACCCAGAAGATACCCCCGATTGTATATTCAGAATAGATGCTGGAGAAGCGACGGTAGTACCTGATGAAGTTTTTTGTTTACCTGTTTATGCAGAGAATGTAGCTTTTTTAGAGACAATGCGCTTTCCACTTTCTTGGGATGCCAGTGTGTTGGAGTATGCCCGGGTCGATAGCTTTCAAATAGAGCATTTAGCTTTAAGTGATTTTGATGAGACAAACACCTCCACAGGTAATTTGGCTTTAACCTACTTGCATGATACAGATACTCTAGGTTTAGTTGTAGCAGATAGTACCCCAATTTTTAATATCTGTTTTCGGGCCATCGGTGCTGTCGGGGATAGTAGTTTCGTAAATGTTTCCTTTCCTCCAACCGCAATAGATATTGACCAAGTCACGATGATGACAGAGACTTTCGATGGAAAAGTTATTGTGTCTGTAGACTCCACCGCGGATTGTGTCAATGCCATTCAGTTATGTGGAAGCGCACCTATTTCTGTAGATAAAACTAAAGGTTCTGGTTTTGACGAAAAGGAGGCATGTTCTCCTAGTAGACAAGAATTTCAATCCAAATGGTTTCGTTTTGATGTCTTAGAAAGTGGAGATTTTGAATTCATGGTCCAACCTAAAGGGGCTGCTGTTTTCACTTATGGTTTATACAAGGGAGCTTGTCCTAATGAAGGAAATAGTTCAATTGAAGCCTGTGAAACATCCATTCCTCCCATAGAAGGTAATATAATAGGCTTATCCGATAATCCAACCGCAAGTTTTGGTGATTTAGGAAGTGTACCAACTGATTTTTCTGCATCCCTTTCAATTACCCAAGGGGAAACCTACTTTTTATTGATAGATAATGTATCAAGTAATGGTATTGGCTTTGACCTTACTTTTGCAGGAACAGCAGTTATTGGAGATGAGACTTTACAAGCAAAAATTGCAGACCCAGGGATATTAAATTGTACCAATCCAACCCTTAAACTAGACGCTACTCAATCTACCCAAGGTAGTCAATATACACCCACATGGAATTCCTCGGAAGAAGGCGTTATTGATTTTAGTACCGATTTCTATCAGCCTTTAATTACGGTAGGAGGCACTTTTACGTTAGTTATAAAAGATGCTAGGTCTGGATGTGTAGTAAAAGATTCTGTTAGGGTCAATACAGACATGGTTTTTCCGGATGCTGTCGCTAATGGCGGTGGAACGATTGATTGTACAGCACCTTCGCTAACAATTGATAATACAGGTTCATCAGTAGGAACTAATTTTGCTATAAAATGGACCAACTTAGATACTACCATACCAGATTTACCAACAACACAAGAACTCTTAGTTGATATTGCAGGCAACTATGAATTGGAAATTACCAACACCGAAAATGGTTGTATTTCAAAAGATTCAGTCAATGTTGCAGCGGATTTCCAAGAACCACAATTGACAGCAGCAGATAATTTTATAAGTTGTTTAGAGCCCTTAGCTACATTGCGTGCTACAAGTACAACCGAAAATGTCGAGTACGAATGGACTGGAGATGGCTTAGGAACGCCAGAAGTAACAGCAGAAATCTTGGTGAATGATACAGGAATGTATATCGTAAAAGTAAAAGCACCAAATGGCTGTGTGACTATGGATGAAGTATTTGTGAGAGACGATAGAGTATTTCCTTTAGTAGAAGCAGGGGATGATTTTCAATTAAATTGTTATAATCCAACCTTAACTTTAGATGGAGAAGGTACAAGTTTAGGTTCAACCTTTCAATATAATTGGTCTACAAAGGATGGGCATTTTTTACCAACATCAGATACTACCTCGCTTACTCCTGAAATAGATGAAGGTGGTTTATACATTTTACAAGTGACTAATAGTACAAATGGATGTATAAGTATGGATTCTGTTCGAATTGATACAAGTTTTACCGCACCTTTTATACGGCTGACCGGAAATACCATTCTTACTTGTAACAATCCTGCATTGGTTATCAATGCTACAAATTCAGATTCTGGAGCTACTTTTCAGTTTGATTGGTTCGGGGAAGACGGAAAGGTTCTAGAAAATGCAGATACCTATCGGCCAACAGTAACTCAAGCAGGAAACTATATCTTAAATATTCAAAATACTGAAAATGGTTGTCCCTCAACCGCTATCCGAACGATAACTTCGGATGCAGATCTACCTATTGCAGAGGCAGGGCCCTCTGATATTCTTGCCTGTAATAAACAGCTAGTCATGTTAGATGGAACCAAATCTTCATTGGGACCTTTGTTTAGCTATGAATGGACCGGTCCAGGAAATATACTTTCAGATGAAGGGACGACTGCTGGAACAGAGACGGAAGGATTATTTACCTTAACCGTATCCAATAGAAATACTGGTTGTACTGCACAAGATACCGTAAGAATTTTTGCAAATTTTGTAAAACCAGCCATAATTATTCCAGAAGATACTGTATTAACTTGTGAAAATCCTAGTTTACTTTTAGCAGCCACATCAGTAGTGGAAAACACAGGATTTACTTGGCTATTGCCTGATGGAGATACATCTAGGACTGGAGTAATCAATGTGATGAGTGTAGGCGCTTATTTTATAACCGTAACAGGAGAAAATGGCTGTATTAATTTTGGAGAAGTAAAAGTGACTTCTAACCAAGAACTTCCTGCTATCAAAATAGAAGACCCAGAAACATTGACCTGTATGAAAGACCAGGTTACTTTAATTGGGGAAAATTCTGAACAAGGACCCAATTTAGATTTTTTATGGTCAACCCTAGATGGGCGATTTGCTCAAGATAGTCAAGCTAATGAAATAAACCCTATCGTCGTAGAAGGAGGAAAATATACTTTGGAAATTAGAAATTCAAGAACAGGTTGTATTTCCAAAGAAAGTATTGAGGTCCCTTCAAGTGTAGATAATCCACAAATTAATATAGACGGAGAACCCGAAATATATACATGTACCAATCAAAGCATTGCATTGGCAGCAACCTCCAATGTGGAAAACGCTCAATTTCAATGGAAGTCAGATTCAGCTGTAATAGCTGAAAGCGCCACTTATGAAGCGACTGCTCCAGGGATTTATTCCATTTTGGTAATTAATCCTGCTAATAATTGTTCCACCTTATCCTCTGTTGAAGTAAAAGCGGATACCATAGCACCATTCGCTGATGCAGGTCCTACTAAAGAATTAAATTGCTTAATAGGGAACGTGACTTTAGACGGTAGCCTATCAGAAAGTGGAACTGAGTTTGACTATATTTGGAATACCCCAACCAATGAAGTTTTTTCAGGGACTGTTCAAATTGAAGCAACTACACCTGGGCTCTATAATTTAATTGTTGTCAACCAAAATAATGGTTGCCGAACGATTGATACCGTGAGCGTAACAGAGGCTAGAGATAACCCCATTTCAGATGCAGGTAGAGACACTATTTATTGTACAGGTGAAGAAGAATTAGATTTTGTACTTGGTGGTAACCTAACATCTCAGGGTAACAACTTTTTATATAGTTGGCGTAATAAAAGCATGGAAATTTTAGGCACCGATATTCAACAAAGAGTTAGCCTTGCGG
This sequence comes from uncultured Saprospiraceae bacterium, assembly GCA_937974625.1. Taxonomy (GTDB): domain Bacteria; phylum Bacteroidota; class Bacteroidia; order Chitinophagales; family Saprospiraceae; genus JAFMDF01. Next base: position 24,561 of record CALJVJ010000019.1, on the reverse strand, counting down.
ATACTTTTTATTTAAAAGTAATAAATACTGACAACCAATGTGAAAGCATTGATTCCGTCATCGTATCTGAAAAAGTAGGACCTCAAGTTTCCATAGATAAAGCTGGCGCAATAGATTGCTCGACTAATGAACTCACCTATATTGCTGTCAGTGATATAGCCTCAACTACCTTAAAATGGTTTGGAAGTTTTGAAACCCTTGGTTCAGAATTGACCGTAACAGATGCCTTATTAGAAGAAGAGTTTGTCGCTTTAGCCGAAGATACCCTAACAGGCTGTTTAGGACAAAGTGTAACGGTTAGAGTAATGGAAGATAGAATGAAACCACGCCTAGACGCAGGGGAAGATACCGAATTGAATTGTTCAGATACCTTAAGGTTGGCTGGGCAGTCCTTAAGTGCTGGGATTGAAACAGCGATAAATTGGCGGACAGATGATGGAAATATCGTTGGGAGTAAAAATGAATTAAATCCAATTGCAGATGCAGCTGGGACTTATATTTTGAGCATTGAGAATACGCAAAATTTTTGTGTAAATGAAGATACGGTGGTAGTGTCTACTGACCAAATACTGCCTACGGTTAATCTAGGAGTAGATGAAATTTTAACTTGTAATGAATCGGTGGTATCCATCGAACCAGATACCATTTCTCGAGGTGCTAATTTTTATTATACTTGGAAAGATAATAATGATAAAATTATTGCTAGGACGGACACCTTGTTGGTGGACCTTTCAGGTATATATCAATTGACGGTTATTGATTCTAGTAACCTTTGTACCAAATCGGATGTTATTGAGGTTATTGATAGTTTAAACCCACCTTTTATTGAAATCGAAAACCCAGATATCATTACGTGTATCAACAATCAAGTAGTTTTAAATACTAATTCTAATCTTACGGAAGGTAGTTACCAGTGGACTATTTTATCAGAAACAGGTCATATTTTAGGGTCTTCAAGGAGTCCAGATTTATTAGTCGATTCTGCTGGTACCTACCAAATAGAAGTGACCAATGAGTTTACAGGCTGTCAAGGAGTTAAAAATATTGCAGTAATAGATTTAAGAGAGACAATAGAAATTGAGGCAGGACCCGATAAAACATTGACTTGTTTCGCAGATACAACAGTCTTAGCTGCTGGAACCATTTTTACCAATTCTGACCATTTAAGTTTTAATTGGACCGCTTCTTTGGAAGAATTTATACCCATTGATACGTCACTTATTTTTACCATAGATAAAGTAGGGACTTATTTTTTAAAAGTTATAGATACTTTAAGTTTTTGTGAAGCTATTGATTCTTTTAAAGTAGACAAAAATATAGCAGCCATAAATTATTCTATTGGTGAAACCGTGACCCTAGATTGTCTTGCAGATTCAGTTGGGGTTGGTGATTTAAATAACCTTGGTCAAGATAATTATATTTATAATTGGACAACAAATGATGGGCTTATTATAGGAAGAACGGACGAACCTTTGGCTTTTGCTACTAGAGGCGGGCTTTACCAACTTTTTATACAAAATACCTTGAACGGATGTTCAGCAGTAGATACGCAAAGAGTAATCGCAGATTTACGCTTTCCGAATGTAGATGTTGGTATAGGAACACTTTTGACCTGCATCAATAATGAAATAACAATTGGAGGAGAAAATACGTCTATCGGAGATAATTTTAAGTATGAGTGGACCACATTAGATGGTAACATCCTATCAGGGGCCTCAACACCATTTGCTAAAATAAACGAATCTGGAGATTACCAACTTTCTGTTTTGGACACAACCAATCAATGTGAAATTAGTGAAAGTATTGTAATAAGGGCTAATCAACAGTTTCCAGAAGTAGTGCTTCCAACTGGATTGAATATTAATTGTAAAGATGACTTTATTGATATTGAACCAACTATTGAACTACCTGAAAATGGGGTAGAAGTAGTTTGGAGTACAACTAATGGAGGTTTACTTTCTGATACAACCAGCTTTATTGCAAAAGCAGGAAAACCAGGTCTTTATTTTTTAGCCTTAAAGGATACTTCCAATAGTTGTGTGGCATTAGATACAGTAGAAATCATAGACAATCGACTTTTACCAGAGGTAGTAACGCTAGAGAATCGGATGTTAGGCTGTTCAGATGTTTCTATTACGATAGATGCCCAAGGGTCTGCCTTTGGTCCTGATATACTGTACAAATGGTTGAATGATGCAGGGCAAACTTTATCAAATAATACGACACTTACAGTTGATAATCCTGGAAGCTATATTTTAGAAGTTTCAGATAGGTCAAATAGTTGTGTAAATGCAGACACTGTATTAGTGACAGAGAATAACAATCCTCCAACTAGTGCTTTTCTTGCAATAGAATCTCCATCATGTAATGGCATCGACAATGGTTATATAGAAGTTTTGGAGGTGATAGGAGGAACCCCATCTTATCGTTATGCTTTAGAAGCGGAAGAACCTATTTTAACTTCCATTTTTTCAGATTTAGCACCAAATACTTATTTATTGACGATAACGGATGAACTAGATTGTTCGTGGGATACTACCATTCTTTTGACACAGCCAGAACTCATCCAGGCAGCAATTGAGGTTTCAGCAGATAATTTAGTAACAGGAGAAAGTGCAACATTTAATGTAACGACTTCAATTCCAGACGAAGACATTGTGGATATTATTTGGACACCTACCGATTTATTTAATTGCTTCCAATGTACAGAAGTAACGACTTCTTTTATAAACAACACAACTGTTGGGGTAACCATTACAGACGCAAATGGATGTGAAAGTTATTCTAGTTTGGAAGTAGAAGTTGCTTTAGCAGCAGTACCAAATGCCATTACACCTAATGGGGATGGTTCAAATGACTTTTTTATTATTCCTCAAATTGAACGAGACCCAGATGGTTACCCTGATAGTGAATTGATTATTTTTAATCGATGGGGCGATGTCTTATATAAAGCCGCTCCTTATGATAATAATTGGGATGGCAGAAATAATGGGGGAGGAAGTTTAGTCGAAGGAACGTATTATTATGTTATCAGATTAGACACTAGAGAAGGAGAATTTATGAAAGGAGATATTACTATTATCCGAAGGTAGAAAGTAGCAGTAACAATTGGCACTTTAAAGTACCTATTGCTACTGCCAATATTATTAGAGTCTTCCTAATAAATCTTTTTTCTTAGCTTCAAACTCTTCATCCGTCAAAATACCCGCTTCTTTTAAACCACCTAATTCTTTCAATGTTGCTAGAATTTCTTCTTTTGTTTGTGGTTTACTAGCACTTTGTTGGGGCTGCTGTTGCTGATTTTGTTGCTGATTCATCATCATATTTGCCATACCAAATCCCATTCCCATTCCAATTCCTTCACCAGCACCACCTCCAGGATTTTCCGCAGCTTTTTCAATCGCATTCGCTTGTTGAAATTGTTGGAATTTATTCATGTCAGAGACCATATTCATATTGGTCATCTTGTCATAAAATTCTTCCACTTCTTTCGGTAAAGAAGTACTAGTTACTTGGAACTTAGTTAATTCTAAACCAAATGGGTCTAAATCCTTTTGCAGAATAGGCGCAATCTTGTCTCCCAATTCTGTATAATTAGAAGCCATATCCAAAACAGAAACTTTTGCTTCTGCTAAAGCTTCAGCAAATTTTGGAGAGATTATATCTCTAAGCGTTTCTTCAATTTGACTAATTTTGACACTTTGACCAGTACCCGCATATTCTTTGAAAAACTTTGAAGGGTCTTTAACTTTTACGAAGTAAGTACCAAATGCCTTCACACGAACCTGTTTAAATTCAGGGTCTCTTAAAATAATAGGATTAGGTGTTCCCCACTTTAAATTGGTGAATTGTTTAGTGCTTATAAAATAAACATCACACTTGAAAGGAGAATTAAAACCAGCTTTCCAATTTCTTAAAGAGGTTAGCAAAGGCATATTGTTGGTCAAAAGTTCATATCGACCTGGAGTAAATGCATCTACCATTTCGCCTTCATCTATAAAGATGGCTTGTTGAGATTCTCTAACCGTTAGACTTGCCCCATACTTAATATTGGCATCTCTATCCGGAAATTTCCACAACACAATATCATTGGACTGTTCGACCCAATCAATAACCTCAATAAATTCATCTTTTAAAAAGCTAAATAATCCCATGTGATTTTTTTATGTTAGTAATAATTTGAGTTGGCTATATTCGCCAATATTTAGACGTAAATATCTTCAAAAAGATAACGGCTTTTGGAAATTATTATTTAATTATTTCGATAAACTCGTTGAAAAGTTAGAAGGAACACACAATACAGGTAGAAAAATCAATTCTCATACCAAAAAATAACTACTTTTACGTTTTAGTTTTTAACACTATTGATTGTAAGAAAATGAGACAATTTTTATTTCTATTCTTTATTATTATGCTAATAAGTTGTGGTGGATTAGAAAAAGAACAACTAAAAGGCAAATGGACCGCAGTACAATTAACGGAAGAAGGAGATTCTTTACGGGTAAATTTGGATGAAATTACCCTCAATTTTAAAGATAAGGGCTATATTTTTACTAGTACCTTAAAGTATAAGGAGGAAGGAACTTACAGTTTGCAAAAAAACTTATTAACAACCTTAGATAGCCTACACGAAGGTACAGTTGAGAAAGTAGTAGAAATTACAAAACTACAAAACGATTCTTTGTTTATAAGAATGAATGAAACAGGAAAGGAACGGATTTTAGTGATGACCAAACAATAGGCAGAAGACCCAACCGACTAATAAGTTTTTCAAAACTAATTATTTTACTGTTTATTTTTATTTGTCAACTCTTCAAATAAGTTATCCGAAGCATGAATATATCGGTCGGTATAAACTTTGTCTTTCCATTTTTTCGCAATATCAGTATTGATTTGTAAACGAGCATCCACATCTTGAAAAGTAGGGTTGTCCACCCACATTCTATTGCCTTTCCAATGACAATTAATGTAACTAATTGCCTTCACAACATCTTCATTTTTCTCGATAGTGTTGAAAAATGGGATAAACCACTTTTCCCAAGCTTCAGCTGCTTGTGTTGGATTAGATAAGATAGTTTCTTTAGTTTTTCCATTTGTCTTGGTGGTAGGTCCATTGATAGTTGGCGTAGCTTCAGCGATAAAGACGGGTTTACCTTTTTTTCTAGCAAATTTAATCATATTGCTTTCGTCAAATCGAGAGAAAAAAGAATAACTACACCAATCAACATAGGTATCTCCAGGATACCAGCTTTCTAAATAATCCAAAGGCTCATCCCAGCCATGGGATTGCCAAACGTAAGCAATATTGGTAATCCCAGCTGCATCGTACATATCCTTCATCCTTCTGTAAGCCTTGATATAATTTTCTCTATCATAATGATTCCAAGAACCTCCAAATTCATATCCAATGCGCAAGAAAACAGGTCGGTCTCCCAAGCTTTTTATCCAATCTCCTAAAACCATTACGATACTATCATGCGAACCATTGGCAATTTTTTCTTCATGATTAACCATTTCAAAACCAATAGCTAAAGCCATATTTTTAAAATCTTCATCTGCAACTTGAAGAGACATATTACTTGGACTATCTCCCCAATCATCCGTTGTGAAAATACCAGAAGGTATATTTTGATAAGTAAACCCAAATTCTTCATCTCCTGGTCTTATTTTGGTGTACATTGTAAATCCAGCTGGTGTTTTAAAATGGTCTAAATAGCCATCATTAAATTCTGCTAATCCTCCAATTGCTGTCATTTCTTGTCCGACAAAAAGTAGACATTTGCCATCTGCTGGTTCAAATTTTGCCAGTTTTTTAGTAGGCAATTTTTTTTCTAAATCAACTGGTTTCGAGCTTTCATTTTTACAAGCGAATAAGGATAATAAGAACAAAGGGAATACTATAAATCTCATTTTAATTATTTTTCTAGTTCATAAAAAGCTAGGTTCTCTAGGTACAAAAGCGCAGTTTTGTTGGTAGATTTATCCTAGTGGTTCAAGGCAGAAGTTCCTGATAATCAAACCAATCAAAATCCGCAGTAACTTTTTGTCCAGACAAATCTTGACAACAAATACCTACAAAAGAACCCGTAAAGGCAGGACGGTAACGGTCACTTCCTTCTCTAACATAATCATCTGAAAGAATACTTCCATCCAAAAATCCACCTATGGATTGCCATGAATCGGCTTTAGTAGCATACCAGAATTTAAGGTTGGAGCGATTAAATGTTCCTTTTAAATAAACTCGGTTAAACCCTGAAAGGTTGATAGGAGTGGATAATACTTCTTTCATTTCAAAATTATCGCAATAAATAAGTTGAAGGTATTTTGAATGACCATCTTCATCTCCCATAATGTGTAGATAAACCCAATGGCCAGTATTATAGTAAAATACTAATCCCGCCATTTGCTGAAAATTCGTTGGAGCGAATACTAAACAAGTGGATGCCTCTATATGAAAAGACTGAACTCGTCTTGCCAACAAACTTTGAAAATGAAAAGAACTAAGGGATTCTCTTCCAATTAATTGTAAATAACCAGATTTTGTTTTCAAATTACACCAAGATTCCTCAATAGGTACTCTCAATGATTGAAAATCAATTGACAATCCTTCCTTACCAAAGGTGTATCGTTTAGAATTTGAAAGTTTACTTAGATTAGCGTTAGAAAGTAGGGTAGGAGCAGGAACTGCTACTCTTGGGGTATCAACTCCTTCTAACAAATAAGGCCAATCATCGGCACGCCATTCAATTTGTTCTATAGCTGTTTCTCTACCAAGCGTACATCGGCCTAGTTTAGACAATGGCCTACCTACTAAAAATACGGTGTACCATTCTCCATTTTGGGTTTCTACAAAATCTCCATGACCACATTTTTGTAAAGGAGTGGCTGGATGGTTTCTTGCGGAAAGCAGTGGATTATTAGGGTGAATTTCATAAGGTCCAGTTATCTCCTTGGCCCTTAGCATCGTCATAGCATGACCATATTCTGTGCCTCCTTCTGCAAGCATCAAATAATAGTAACCATTTTTTTGTAAAAGATGAGGGGCTTCCGTACAACCCAATTCAGAACCCAAGAAAATATTGTGTCGTGGACCAATTAGTTGTTGTTGGGTGTGGTCATATTCTTGCAAAAAAGTCCCACCAAAAAACAATCCTTTTCGTTGGTCGGTTAGCATAGACAAAAACCATTTCTTACCATTCGAATCATGAAACAAAGACCCATCAAAACCACTCGAACTTAAAAAAGTGGGTTCAGACCAATCCCCTAAAATGTCTGTTGTCGTCACTAAAAAATTTGGCGTATCCTTCCAAATACCGTCAAAAGACCTAACATTAGTATAAACCAAATAAAAAGTACCATTATCATAACTTAAACAAGGTGCCCAAACTCCACAAGAATCTGGATTTCCAACCATGTCTAATTGGGACTTACGGTTTAAAGGACGAGCTACAAGCTGCCAATTTACTAAATCCTTGGAATGATGAATTTGCACACCAGGAAACCACTCAAAAGTGGAGGTAGCAATATAATAATTATCATCTACTCTAATGATAGAAGGGTCAGGATTAAAACCTCGTAGTATAGGGTTTTGAATGGTCATTTAAGCAAAAAAAATTTTCTTTTTTATTGGAATTTATTATAAATTAGGTAAACAGAAATCATTCGTTAACCAACCAATTCTCTTTCCAACTCCTCTAAAGACTTACCCTTAGTTTCTGGTAAAACTTTTAAGAATATAAAGAATCCAAATAAGGCAATAGCACCAAAAATAAAGAAGGTTAAGGCATTCCCTAAATTAGACAATTCCCAAGGGAAAATTTGTTGTATTAACCAACTGGAAAAGGAATTGATAAAGCCAATAAATCCTATCGCTAAACCTCTGTATTTATTGGGATACATTTCAGAAAGCATGACCCACATGACTGGTCCAAGAGAAAAGGCAAAACAAGCGATAAATCCCAAAATACCGATTAAAACTAGGGTAGCGTTCATATCAACGGCGGCTTCAATAATGGCTCCTTCCTGCTTTTTATATACTTGATTACCCAATGCACCCTTCATGGCATTTTTAAAATCTACATCATTGTCATAAATTTTATCAGTAACCCCGCTTAAAGCCGATTGGTCAATGCCTTCAATATTAGCAATATCGGCGGCAGATAATTGGTAAGTTGCTTGTTTAAAGCTATAAGCACAAAGTAATAGACTAACGGCAATTCCTGCCATTCCAATGACTAAAAGCGGTCTTCTACCCATTCGGTCAATCAGATACATCGCAACTAAAGTGAAAACAACAGAAGTTCCACTTAATAAAACACCAGAAGAAAAAGCAGCATCGGTCCCAATACCAGTCTGCTTAAAAATAGAAGTTGCGTAGAAATAAATGGCATTGATTCCCGTAACTTGTTGAAGAATACCAAGGGTTAACCCTACTAATAGGATGAACCTCAATGCTGGTTTAAATAATTCTCCAATTTGTGCTTTCTCCTTATTTTTGTCTTCGTTAATACTTGCCATAATTGCTTGACTTTCTTTGGCGGCGTATTCGGCCCCATGCAATCTTTCAAGTACCGCTTGTCCTTCTGTGTTTCTATTTTTGGTAAACAACCAACGAGGGCTTTTAGGAACAAAAAATAGCAGCAAGAAATAAAGTACAGCAGGTATCATTTCTACGCCTAGCATCCATCTCCATACATTGGCTTCCGTCAAAAAACTTGTACCACTTTTGAAAGCACCATTGAAATAATAATTACTCAAAAAAGCAGCAAAAAATCCTAGGACGATATTCAATTGTTGAACAGATACTAAAGTACCACGGTTTTCGGAAGTCGAAATTTCAGCGATATAAGTAGGTGCTAAAACAAGGGCTGCGCCAAAGGCAAAACCGCCCAACATCCTCGCTAAATAAAGCATTTCATAAGAGGTCGCATAGGCAGAAAATAATGCAGAAACGGCATAAAATAGCCCAACCATTAACAAAATCCTTTTTCGACCGATAATATCACTTAATCTACCTGAAATAAGCATGGCAAACATGGCCACAAAGGAAGGAGAACTGACCACCCAACCAGATTGAGCATCATTTAAATTAAATTCGGGACCTGCATATTCCATCACACCAGAAATAATTCCAGCATCAAATCCAAAGAGGAATCCACCAAGAGAGACCACTAAGGCAATCCAAAGAGATTGAGTATTTATTCTCATGAAAGTAAGTTTACGATTTTTTGAAGAAACGTAAACATACGGAAAAAAAACAATTTTTTGTTTACTGATTACCTAGGCTAAATCACCTTACCGAACCTGCGTTATCCCTTATTACTTAATCTCTGTTAATTCCACCGCATTGACGAATAAAACATTGCCAATATCATCATAACATTTGAAGTTATCCAATCCTTGATGCTTAATAGCTTCCGTATTAAAACCAACAATTGTCAAATCTGCATCTCTTGATTTTTCTTTAATAATAGAGACATTATCTTTCTCCAGTTTACGTGTGATAAAGGAGACATTATTTGTCGAAATAGGTAATTGCCCTTGCTCAATCAATTCATAAAGTTTTGCTCTCTCTGAATCGATACTATTTTCTGGATAAACGGCAAATAATTTTATTTCAGCACCCCGCCATTCTTTATGTCCACTGATGATATACCCTAAAAGAATCATCAAATTGGCATTTCTATAATCATTCGCAGTTATCCAAATATGGATTTCTTTTTTGAGCCCAAATCCTCGTTCAGAAGTTCCTAAAACCAATACATCAAAATTGACCGCTTTGATTAGCTTAAAGTTATCAACGATATTTGGTAAATCAATAGGGTCTTTTTTAGAAAACTCGAACAACAATAAATTATTATCTGTTCCTGCTATCCCTGGTAATTGAATGACTTGGGCAATACTTGAAGTGTAGGAAGGGCTAATCAAGGTATCCACATATACTTTACTTCCAGTGGCTTCGGCCATTTTTATGAGGCGTTCTTTACATATTTTAGCTTCATTATTAGTTTGTTTGGAAAGGTACCCTTCTAATTGATGAATGTAGGTACCAAAACCATATTTCTGAGACACCCATCTTAATAAATCAAAGGCACCTAACCGATTAAAAGTATGACTAGAAAAAGCAATCGCAGAAGGTCGCCAACTTTTAGCTTTTTCTTTATCTGCTTTTTGCAAAAAGACCTGCATCTGGCGGCTAAACTGAAAAATTACCCCTTGAAAAATCAAGGCTAAACTCTTTTTGTCTTGGTTATAATAAGCAATGATGAAATACAAAAAGAACATCATCAAAATAGCCATAAAAGCATAGGTCGGACTCATGAAAAACATTAAACCAAAACAAGCTACTGCACCAAAAAGAGACACATACCAACGTGATTTGAATTTGGGTCGATACGAAGGGTCGGCGGCAAAATGATTTAAAAAAGAAATCAAACATAAAGACCCATAAGTCACCATAAAAAACATGGAAATCACTTGTGCCACACTATCCAAAGCACCTGCCATGATAAAAACTGCCGCAATTAAAATGGTGACGATGGAAGCATTAAATGGTTCATCATTTTCCCCTTTTCCTTTGGACAACCATTGATTGACTACTGGGGTAGGGAATATTTTATCTCTGGCAATGGCTTGCAAAGTTCTTGGCGCAACCATTATTGAACCTAAAGCAGAAGAGATAGTAGCTGCTGCTAATCCCAAGGGTATCAACCACCATCCTTGCCATGCTATATCCGCCATCACTAATTTTGAAGTATCTGCCAAATCAACGGGACTTGCAGAAACGGTTAGTTTATAAGCCATAAAAATATAAACAATCATTCCCGAAATCGTACCTGCTAAAGTTCCTAGTGGAATAGACCGACCGGGGTCTTTGAGGTCACCAGACAAGCCAACACCTGCGGTCATTCCTGTAAATGCAGGGAAGATGATTGCAAAAACAGTAAAGAAACTTAATGGAATTAATGGATTAGTAGGGTCTTCAGTAGAAAATTTGTCAGCTGCTACTACTGAAGTATCTGATGGAGGAGCAGTCAGTAAAAGAGAATCTAATGGATTAGCTGATTTTGTAGCTTCTTCAAAGGTGATAGTTGCTTCTGATTCTATAAGTTGGTCTCCAACCGTCGCAGTTGGGTTAAATTTATGGGTTTTACTATAATCCGTCGTACCTATAAAAAAAGCAACTAATGCTACCCCAAGCGTTGCTACTACAATATAAAGTGCTTTTACACCAATGTTAGCTCCTTTAGCTAACATAATGTAAGTCAGTGCTAAAAGAGCGGGAATACCGATAGCTTGTTTTTGATGCATCAACCAAATTAACCATTGGGGCAATTCAAAGGCTTCCATTAAGTAAGCAAAGAGGGAATTAAAGGACTCCACAAAGGCCATGATGTAGAACGCAACACTAATACCTTGGGATAAATATAGCGCCATTCCAATAGCTGAGCCTATGACTAAGCCAAACGAACGGGAAATGATATAATATTCTCCGCCACCTTCTACTTTCTGATTTGTTGCTATTTCCGCAATTGCCATGGCAGTAGGAATAGTCACCGCATGGCCAATTAAAATAATGGCTAGTGTACCTATAAAACCTACATTTCCAACAGCAAAACCAAATCTTAAGAACATAATAGCTCCTAAAATGGTAGAAATAGCTGTAAAAAATACAGGTGCTGTCCCGAATTTTTTCTGATTCTTTTGCCCTTGCATTGAATGGATGATTTTGTGCAAAGAAACGAAAAGCTAAAGTAAAAGGTCCGAAAAGTAGGGGCGAATTCATTCAATCTTGAAAATTAAATAACTAACGGAATTCGGCAGCAAATTAATATTTCTCAAGACGGCACCTAGACAGAACGGATTAGAACCCATCCTTTCTAGATGTCATAGTGTCTTAGACTTGATGAAAGGAACCATATTAAATTATATTTTTAGTAGAAATATACTAATTTTGCTAGATGAATAAATTAGTAAAAATTCTATTGGGTTTATTGGCTTTTTTAGCTCTAAGTGGATTTATCATTGTACAACTATTAAATAGAGGTAGCATTGAACCTGATAACACTGTTTGGCAATCATTTATAGGTAGAGATACGACCGTTGGCATCTTACCAGACCATTATGCTAATTATTTCACTTATACCGTTGCTAGGACCAATAATAATATGGCGTTTAAGATAAGTGGCGTCTTTCCAAGTACTCGATATTTTAGTTTTAATGTTTACGGACTCGGCGATAATGCAACTCAAGGGTCCTTAATAGATTATCAAATCGAAACAGATTCGGGTAAACCCAATCCTTTTATTGCCAATAAAGATAGTGTCGAAACAGATAATCGTTATACCGTGTATATTGTACCTGAACAATTTAAAGACAAGAATTTGCCAAATGTTCTAAGTTTTAAGGGAGATGTGAAATTATTATCCATGGTCATTCGGTTATATGATTACAATATTGATAATTATGGGGGAGTAGAATTTCCAACAGTAGAGGCATTTTTGATGGAAGAAAAAGGTGATAGTGTGGAATTAAACCCTACTAATTTACCGACGACTTTAAATCTGAGAACCATCGTAAGAAATGTAAGCATGCCCGGCATGGTCAAACGCTTAGCACATACCTTTGAAACCGAACAAACGGAAATATTAGATGGTCCGAATCAACCTGATAAGTATGTAAAAGTCCCTTTCCATGCGATAGATACAAAAGGCTACATCGAGAACAATGACAATCGATATTTATTAGCAGGAATTACAAAGAAGGAAGACGAAGTTTTTGTTTTTAAATTTAAATCACCGAGTTATACTACTGGTCCAGAAAATATAAATAAAACCAATGTCAGATATTGGTCTTTCAATCTAGGAAATGCAGCGACTTACAATTTTAATGGGATAAAGGATGAAGATGTTTTGCTAGATAAGAATGGCTATGCTAATATTGTTTTAGCTAGTAAAGATGCAGCCATTGAAGAAAGGGTAAAAGAGTTAGGCTATAACTTTTTGGAATGGCGAATGGTGCACAAAAAAGGTTTAATCCTATTTCGACATATGTTAGCTGACCCTAATTTTGAGGCACAGATTGATGCCGTTACGCCAATCAAAGAAGGAATGACTGATTTTTCTAAAACGGAAGGGCAGTTGTTTATGGGAGATTATTCGCCTCAAGGGGTTCGGATGTTAAAAGATGCGTTTTTGGCGGATTATAGTTTGAAGGTGAAGAAGATTGAGGTGAGGGATAAGGAAAATTTTTAAATAAATTATGGGTAATAAACTCCTCTTATAATTAGGAGAAAGAGAACAAGTTGTAAATTTAAAAAATATAGATTAGAAGATACAATCTTTCTATATCAGTGGAATTTAAACTTAAGACAACGAGGAATCATTACTATCCATTTGGGATGGCAAGGGAAGATTGTGGGTTGGATACCTTGAAGGACAATAAGTATTTGTATAATGGGAACGAGTTGCAAAGTGATTTTGGGCTAAATACCCCGATGTTTGAAGAATAGCTTTAAAACCGAAAACATTTGGTCGATGGATTAAGAATTTTTCTTAATCCAAATATCGTTAATGTTTTCAACATGCCCTCTGCAGGTACTTCCACAAATGCTTTCACCTTTTCTCCTTCAATCACCATATTCAGAAAATGGGAAGAAAAACAACCCGTTTCATACCATTTATTTCCCCATATTTTAACCAATAACGGAACAAACTGACTGAAATGAGTAGGCCCTTATATGGGCGCTCCTTTGATACCTAATCCAGTAGCCACATCACCATCATGTAGTGACTTAGGTCCAACGTATTCCTGATGCTCTAACATTTGACTAGGCATTCTGAAAGGACCAGAAATCACCAATGAAGTATTGTAAGAGGTAATATGCATAAAAGAAGCTTTTACAAAAACGGGCAACCTCATGAGATTGCCCGTTAATAATTATTATATATTGAAAAGATATTTTTCCAGTTACCTTAGTTAATTTGTCTATCCTTCCCTTCCCAATAAGGCTTCCGTACATCTCGTTTCAATAACTTTCCTGCTCCAGATAAAGGAAAAGGTTCTGTTCTAAAAGTAACACTTCTAGGACATTTATAATTGGCGATGTATTCTTTTGTTTTGGCAATAATATCTTCTGGGGTAGCCGTTTGACCAGCTTTCAAAATAACCTCTGCATGTACTTGTTCGCCCCATTCTTCGGATGGAATACCGATAACTACCACTTGGTCAACCGCGGGGTGATTACTTACTGCGTTTTCAACTTCAGCAGAATAAACATTTTCGCCACCAGAAACTATCATATCTTTTACTCTATCCACCAAAAAGACAAAGCCTTCGTCGTCCATGTATCCTGCATCCCCAGTATGCACCCAACCATTCCGAAGAGAAACAGCGGTTTCTTCTGGCTTATTCCAGTATCCAGCCATAGCATTTGGACCTTTTACTACAATTTCTCCAATTTCTCCCAAAGGAAGTTCTTCTGCATCCTCATTGACAATTCTGATTTCTACACATGGAATCGCTTGTCCTGCTGACTTTAATTTTCCAGTATTAGGGCCAGTTGTTGTATGATATTTTGGACTTAAAAAAGTTGCTAAAGGAGCTAATTCCGTTTGTCCATAGCCTTGACCAAATTCGGCTTTGGAGAAGGTCTCCATAGCCTGAATCAAAACGGCCTCTGCAATAGGGGACGCTCCGTATAATACAAATTTTAAGCTTGACATATCAGCAGTCTTAACACTTGGGTCATTAATCACCATTTGAATCATTACAGGCACTAATAATGCATGAGTAGCCTGTTTGTCAGCTATTGCTTTGATTGTTGCCGCTGGTGTAAACATTGGAATAAAAACATGAGCTGCCCCTGCCAACATTCCGCCCTGGGTCATCGCGCCATCCGCCAAATGGAACATTGGAGCAGCGTGTAAAACTCTAGCATTTTCATCAATGTTTATACAACTCACCAAGGCAATAGCACTAGACCAAATATTGGAGTGGGTTAACATTACGCCTTTTGGAAAACCTGTTGTTCCACCTGTATAGTATATTCCTGCTAAATCATCATTATTTCGATAAGCATCTGCACAAGGCTGGTGAACAGAAATCAATTTTTCATAACTCAACATGCCTTCTGGCAATTCACCTTCTCCAATAAAAATGACTGTTTTTAAATTAACGCCTTGTGCTTTTAAAGCTGGGACCATTTTAGCGAAAGCATCATCCACAACCAATACTTCTGCTCCAGCATCTTTCAATGAGTATGCATTTTCTGGGGCAGACCATCGAATGTTCAATGGAACAACACAAGCACCTGCCCAAGGGACACCAAAATAATATTCAAAATATCTATCTGAATTTAAGGCAAGAATGGCTACTCTATCTCCTTCTGCAACGCCAATACTTCTTAAAGCACCTGCAAATCGAGCAACTCTATCTTTAATTTGAGACCAAGTATGCTGTCGGTCACCATTAATGGTCGCAATTTTATTCCCTCTAATCTGTGCGTTTCTGTGAACACTTTGGGTAAGGTAATACATAAAGTGGTTTTATTTATTTTGTTTTGAATTAGCAATTATCAACAAATACCGGTAGGTATAAAGCAAGGTAAAGATATAAAAAGCTTTTTGATACCAAAATATAAGCTTTATAAATATTTGATAAGCAGTCCTTTTTTAATGAACTTATTTCTCTGCCTCAATTGGAATGTTTACAGGATTTTCAATTTCCTTTCGAGTGGGTAATTGTTTTTTAGGTCCTTGATTCGAAGAAACAACTGTTTTTTGTCGAATTCCATTCAAATTTTGACCAATAAAATCATTTGGAAACTGCTCCATTCCTTGGAAACCCAATTTAATTTCTCGACCATTATGAGGAACATACGCCGTATCAAAAAGGTAATCCCAAATCGCTAGAGTTAATCCGAAATTAATGCCATCTCTTCGGTCCGATGGAAGGTGATAAGAGTGATGCCAAATATGCATTTCAGGACTATTAAAAATCATTTTCATAAATGGCCCCATTAAAAAAGCACCTATTGCAATACAACCACCGATGGTTGATAGTTGGGTTATCAAACTTGGATTGTTTAAAATATGAAAACCAACGAGACTATTAGCGATTAAAATGCCTACCAATCCGCCAACGATTCCTCCTGTCAAGCGACCGCTAACTGTAATATTCGCATGGTTATAATGCCCCCACGCTAAAGCGAAAATATGGATAATAAAGAAGTCGTATAATCCTATTCCCATCAAGGCTAGTGGAATGTATTCCAAACTTCTATAAACCACATTTTCCATCCAATGATACCGCAATTGCGCAGCAAATCCCATTTCTTCAACAGAATGATGTACTTTATGAAATTCCCACAAAAAATCAAATTTATGCAGCAAACGGTGAATCCACCATTGTACAAAATCACGAACCAGCATACCGACCAATAATACCGCCCATAATGGCCAAGTTTGCATAGGATTTAAAGCTTGTAAATTTATCCCAGTGATTGATAAAATGCCATTATTAAATAGATTAACAACTACTTCGGATGCTGCATTATAAATAATTAAGGAGAAGAGGAAAAAATTGAAAAACATATAAAACGTGTCCAGCCAAAAATCTTTTCTAGGTACTGCTTGTTTTTTTCTCCACGGCAATACCACCTCTAACACAAAGAATGCCAATGAAACAATGATTAACCAATAAAAATAGCTGTGCCAACTTGGGTTGGTAATGTCATTCCATAGATAATTGAAATAACCTTTGTATCCATTAATGAATAAATTTAAGTAATATTCCATTTTCCGTTAAAGTCTATATTTTTTTGAGTAATAAATTATATGATAATTCCTTCATGTATTATTCAAGCAAACAAGTTATTTAGATTTTTTGTTTAATTTGCCTCAAAATCTGTATTTTAAATGACGATAACTAAGGGGAACCGTAATTTTCTATTTGTTTTACTGCTATTTTGTATAATTGGTTGTGGCGAAGATAAAACAAGTCCTAAAAATAAGGTAGTGCTAAATGTAGCCACTGCGGCCAATGTGCAATTTGCAATGAAAGAGATTGAGGCTGCTTTTGAGCAGAAATTTGGTCTAAACATTAATATCATTTTAGGTTCATCTGGAAAATTGACCGCGCAAATTAAGCAAGGTGCTCCTTATGACCTATTAATTTCTGCAAATTTTAAATATCCTCAACATTTGTATCAAGAAAATTTTGCACCTAATCCACCAAAATTATATGCACTCGGAAGTTTGGTACTATGGACTATGAAAAAAGGCCTTGAATTGGAACCATCCCTTGAATTTCTGAAAAAAAAGGAAGTAAATAAAATAGCCATAGCTAATCCTAAAAATGCCCCCTATGGAGAACAGGCTATTAAAGCCATGGAGTATTTTGGATTGAAAAAAGCAGTGGATACTAAATTAGTTTATGCGGAGAGCATAGCTCAAACAAATTTGTATATTACTACTAAGAACTGTGAGGTTGGTTTTACAGCTAAATCTGTAATTTTAGCTCCAAATATGGTTAAAAAAGGGCAATGGATAGATATTCCCAAAGCAGCTTATGACCCAATAGAACAAGGAATTGTAATTACTAAATACGGAGCAACAAAAAATAAAGAAACCGCACAAAAATTTTATAATTTTATGTTTTCAGCTGATGCTCAAAAAATTTTAAAACAATATGGCTATTCATTGCCTGCTAATTTGGATATATATTGAATACACTAAAAGGGAAAATTACTAAATTGACAACTATAGACCAATTTTCTAAAGTTTCTCTAGCTGTCGGAAATCAAATTTTTAAAGCTATTGTTATTAAAGTGAATGCCATAAATCCCAATTTGGTAGTTGGTCAAATGGTCAATATCCTATTTAAAGAAACAGATGTTACTTTAAGTCTTAAAACGCCTGAAAAAATTAGTATTGACAATCAAATTCTAGTTAAGGTAAAAGAAATAAAGGCAGGGAAACTATTAAGCAGAGTAACAGTAGCTTTTCAAAACACAAACATCAACGCAGTTGTTCCTGCGGAATTTGCTACTGAAATTCAAATAGGTATGTCTTTGATAATGTTAATTCGGTCCAACGAGTTAATGTTAATGGAGTAGGGAAAATGTATTTATAAATGAACCAAGAATTTTATCAAACATTATTAATTACTTTCGAACTTGCAGCGATAACCACCGTCTTTTTGTTGATAATTGGGATTCCATTGGCGTTTTATTTGTCAAATACGAAAACAAGATTAAAACCAGTGTTGGAGACATTTATTAGTATGCCTTTAGTTCTGCCACCAACAGTTTTGGGATTCTACTTATTATTAGCTTTCAGCCCAGAGAGTGCTTTGGGAGAATGGTTGTTAACAACCTTTGACATTCGGTTAGTTTTTTCGTTTTCGGGTTTAGTCATTGGGTCTATTATTTACAGTTTACCATTTATGGTTCATCCTATTCAATCAGGTTTTGAAAATTTACCACGAAGTTATTCAGAAGCTTCTTATATACTTGGAAAATCTAAATTACAAACCATTTTTAGGGTGTTGTTACCCAATATGAAACCCTCTATCTTAACAGGTGTGGTTTTATCCTTCGCACATACTGTTGGTGAATTTGGGGTGGTGCTAATGTTAGGTGGAAATATACCAGGGGCAACTAAAGTAGCCTCCATTGCCATATACGATGAAGTTGAAAACTTAAATTATACAGCAGCGAATAACTATGCATTGATTCTTTTCATCTTTTCTTTTATGGTTTTAATGATGGTTTATGCCATTAATGGAAGAGGGATAAAAGCGAATGAATTTTAAGGTTGAGTATGAAAGAGGTCGTAAATTTAGAGTAGGTTGTTTTGTAATTAGTTTTTCTTTAAAAGAGGGAGTATTGTTGATACTATGACTGATTTTAAAATAAAAATAAGCGCAAAAGAACCAGCCTAAAATGCGAAGTTATTTCATACTCAACCCTTAAGGAAAAGGAAGTACTTTTTATGAGAATAAAGCTTAAAAAACAACTCAATTTTGCAGAAGGTAAGGGCATGCTCGATATTGATACACAGATTGAGGATGGGAGTTTTGTGGCTATAAGTGGCGCATCTGGAAGTGGAAAAACTTCTCTTTTGAGATTGATTACAGGTCTGGAAAAAGCTGCTCAGGGTTTTATTAAAATAAATGGGGAAACTTGGTTAGATACTGCGAATCAAATTAATTTGCCTCCCCAAAAAAGAAGGGTAGGGTACGTCTTCCAAAAGTATGCTCTATTTCCCAATATGACGGTTCGACAAAATTTAAATTATGCCTTAGAGAAGAACCAATCTACTTCAATAATTGAAGAATTGATAGAAGAAATGGGTTTATCTAGTTTGATAAATGAACCTCCTTTTAAACTATCAGGAGGCCAACAACAAAGAGTCGCATTAGCTCGTGCATTAGTAAGAAAACCAAAAATTTTATTACTTGATGAACCATTATCTGCCTTAGATGAAGAAAGGAGAAGTAGTTTACAAGATTACCTTTTGAAAATCCATCAAAACTATAATTTAACCACTCTTTTGGTGAGTCATGATATGGGGGAGATATTTAAAATGGCAAATCAAGTATTAGTTTTATCCGCAGGAAAGATAACTCAAGCGGGAACCCCAGAATCTATTTTTCTTAATAATAGAATTAGTGGAAAATATAAAGTCTCTGGAGAGATTTTACAGATTGTACCTAGTGATGTTGTTTTTGTTGTCAAAGTGAAGTTAGGGAACAATATTGTCAGAGTAATCGCTTCTCAAGAAGAAGTTTTAGATATGAGGATAGGAGAGCGAGTAATGTTAGTTTCTAAAGCTTTTAAACCAATGATTATTCGAGGGAGAAAAGCGTAAGAAATAAAAAATTTAAATGCCTTTTTTAGGATTAGAATTGAATATCTTCTTCTTCTAAATCATCAATATAACTTAATAAGGCATATTTAATTCTGGCTTCCGTCATATCTGCATTGGCTTGAGTAATTAGTCCTTTTAATTGTTGGCCTTTATTCCTATTATAACTTCCTTGCTGCATAATTAAGTCATTTTCTTTAGCGGAATCCGTTGATAAGTAATTTTCAAATTGGGTTAAAGCCTTTTCTAAATCTGTCCCAACTAATTTTTTAAGAAATTTCTTTAGTTCTTTTAATGTAGTAGGTTTTGATACCGTAGTTTCTTTTAATCCTTTTGTTTTATGCTCCTCTGTATTACCTGGCACCAATGTTATTTCTTCTGGTTTTGCTATAACCCCTTTTTTATAAAAAACAAACTGCCCACCCAAATGTGCAGAGTCTTGTAAGGGTTCTCCCCTTGGCGTCTGCTGTTCCGTGGTGTAGTCCATACCTTTTAACACTCGACTACAAAGGTCAGATACCCAAAAACTGTCGTTTGGATAAGTATTTAAATAAGTAAATAAAGTGTTGGCAAAGGGGCTATTTCCTCCTTTAAATCCATCTGAAACGACTTCATTTCTACCTGCGGTCAATAACCAACGAGAAGGAAAACTACTAATTCTTTCATTAGCAGTATCTATATTTCTAGTAAACAAACTACCCGAATAACAGGAATCTACAATACCGAAAACATGATGCGCACGACTATTTTTAAATAACAAATTTATCTCTTCATTCGGAAGATAGGTGTGGTCTTCATTTAGCACCGCATCATAAGGAATCCAAAAGCCTCTTACAGCTTTTCCAGAAGGTCTTTCTTCTCCATGTCCAGAATAATAAAAAATTAAATTATCCAATTCTGTTAAATTATTAAGAACAGTGGAAAAGGTTTTTCTGATATTTCCTAGGGTTGCATCTGCATTGAACAGAGTTGTGACATTTTTTTGTTCAAACTGATAATTTTTTAATAAAATATCCTTAAAGGTTTTTGCGTCTCTAACTGCATTATTTAGTTTGGATATTCCATTTTTATAATTATCAATACCTATAACCAATAAATGGTTGGTCCGTTGCTTAGCAACTTGCGCTTCGTATTCTTTTCTATTAACGGTACTTTTATTTAATTCTTCTGGCATTTAAAACTTTTGGTGGATGGTATAGATGTTTAAAATTACTAAATTTTTGTAGAATTTTTAATGTAATTTGAATTGGTTAAGGAGTATTTAGGGCAAGGCTTTTAATGGCGAATTAACAATCCGCATTACTCTAGACTTATTTCATCAATAAACAACCAACAAGGCGCTCCAGGCGCAGGATGCCAATCTGGATTCACTAAATGGCTTTGAACCGTAATTTTTACATATCGAGCTTGCTGAGTAGCAAAAGCTTCTGTAAAATTGGTAGTTTCAGTAGGTTTATTTTCTGTTGTAGTAGGGTAGGTTGTAGCAACAACTTCTCGATATTTTTTGCCATCATTCGACAAGGAAACTTTCATTCCTTTAGGATAAAATATATAGGAACCTGGTGCTTCTAAGGCACCAACCGTTACACCTGATAAATTAACATCCATGCCTAAATCCATGGTGGCTGTCAAATGCTGTTTTTCGTACCCCAACCACATTCCATCAGTAAAAGTGGTGCTTCCTTTTGCTAAATCAATTAAAGAATTAGCGCCATTTCCTTTATATCTGTCGTTTGGAGGTTGTTTCAATTGGACACTTTCTGGAGTGTATTTTACACTTGCAAATTGTTTACTCGCAACTTCACTGGATTGCCAACCCTCTTTTTGAGCGATTACTTTTAGCGTTGTGGTTTTAGTCAAAAGAATAGGTTCCGCGTATAATTTGGAGGTAGAATCAGGTATGGAACCATTTAACGTATAATGTAAATTGACTTGTTTAAAATTAGTTTTCAATTCCACTGCTATGGAATCTTTGAATAAATCTTTTTCAGAAATAATTAAAGGAGCTTTTAAACGAGCATCTCCAAAAATATCCTCCTTCACTCCAACATTTACTTTTGTTTTAGGTTTTTGGTTAACAAACTTAGCAATACCATCATTGGTGGTAGAGGTCTGCCAGAGGTATAACTTTTTTAAGCGTTTTAGCTTACTTAAAATCGGTAAGCTTTCATCTGTTATTTTAGTTTCGTATAAATTTAGATAGGATAAATAATCTAGCTTATTAAGCTCGCCAATTCCTTTATCCGTTATATTGGTTTGTTGCAAAAATAATTTTTGCAGATGCGGAAAATTAGATAACTGACTTAAATCACTGTCCTTTATATCCGTACCTGCTAAATTTAAACTGATTAATTGTTGGGCTACTGGTTTTAAGGCCTTAATGGTATTTTTATTAACATCCTTTTGGCGAGATAGATTGACTTCAACAAAGGGACTGTTTTCGGCTACTCTAAAAATAGGGATACCCTTAGCACTAATTTTTTGAAGAACACTTTCAGCAACCGCATCAACTTCAATGTCATTAGTATCATCAACAGGTACCATAAACTTATTTAAGATAGTCGTTATCTTATCGTCTTTTTTAACATCCTTAACTTTAGCTGTAAAATTTGCGCCCTCTTGAATCCACCAATTTATTAAAGTAATTTCATCTGATAAAAGTTGTTGTTTACCTTTTGGTGGCATGTGTTCCTTTTCTTCAATTGGCAAGTGAATTCTTTGAAGCATTAGGCTTTTTTCCGTATCCCCCTTTACAAATAATGCACCTGTTTTTCCGCCTGCTTTCATCCCTTCCACTGTTGCCATCAATAAGTCACCCTTTGTTTTAGAGGTACTATGACAGCGAACACATTTATCTTTCAATATTGGTTGGATTAAATCATTATAAATTGCTGCATTTTCAATATCAACAATGGCATTTTTTTGTGATTTAGATGGGGCATTGGGGGATAAAAAATCACTCCCATGGGTCAAAGAACCACCAAAATGACCAGTAACGGTTAATAGTAAAGCAGTCAAACTAAAAATTGGAAAATAGAATTTATTTTTAACTTTTATAGATTGTTTTTGTAAAAAATAGAGGATTACAGATAGTCCAGCCACTCCAAAACCTAACCATTGATGTCTATCCAATAAGGTTGCTTCATAGCCTCCATCCAATGACAATAAATAACCAGTTCCTGCGGCAAAAATAGCCCCTATCATTCCCCAGAACAAAGCAAATCCTATAGCCGCTTGGAATTGTTCAGATTGCCTCCAACGGTCGCGCAATTCCATCATAAAGGCTAAAAGCAAAAAGCCGATTGGCAGGTGTAAAATGATAGGATGGAATTTTCCTAGATAAGTTAGTAAATCCATATAATTATACTATTGAAAGCACTTGAGTTAAATCTGAATGAGCATTTGTTCTTATAGAATCCTGCTAGAGGGTGCTTAGTTAGATGTGCTAAAGCAGGAATATTCAACCTACAGTTTTTATTATGCAATTAAATCATTCATCACTTTTCCATGTACATCCGTTAATCTGTAACGTCTTCCTTGATATTTATAAATTAATTTTTCGTGGTCAATACCTAATAATCGGAGTGTAGTTGCTTGAAAATCATGCACATGAACAGGGTTTTCAACAATATTATATCCAAAATCATCGGTTTTTCCATAGACAATCCCAGGTTTGATTCCACCACCTGCCATCCAGATACTAAAACTTCTTGGATGATGGTCTCGACCATAGCTATTGGCAGTCAATGCACCTTGTGAGTAATTGGTTCGACCAAATTCTCCACCCCAAATTACAAGGGTATCTTCTAACATACCTCGTTGTTTTAAATCCATTATCAAAGCTGCCGATGCCTGGTCGGTATCCAAAGCTTGACCTTTTATTTGACTTGGTAAGTTATCGTGTGTATCCCAACCCATGTGATATAATTGAATAAAGTTCACCCCACTTTCTGCTAATCTTCTTGCTAGCAAACAATTTGCTGCATAAGTCCCCGGTTGAGTTGAATCAGGCCCATACATTTTGTAAATATGGTCAGGCTCATTGTCTACATTCATTACCTCGGGGACTGAAGTTTGCATCCGGTAAGCCATCTCATATTGGGCTATTCGACTACTTATTTCAGGGTCGCCAAATTCTTCTAACTGTTGATGATTCAGTTCAGCCAGTTTGTCTAACATTCTTCTTCGACTTGTTCTATCTATTCCAGCGGGGTCTTTTAGATATAAAACAGGGTCTTTACCAGAGCGAAATTGTACCCCTTGATGTAAAGAATGTAAAAAGCCATTCCCCCAAAGTCTTGAGTAGAGTGGTTGTCCCGCTGGTCTACCCGTTCCTCTGGATAATAAAACGGAAAAAGCAGGTAAGTTGTCATTGGAACTTCCTAATCCATAACTCATCCAAGCACCCATACTTGGCCGCCCTGGTTGTTGGGAACCTGTTTGAAAAAAGGTGATTGCAGGGTCATGATTAATCGCTTCCGTATGCATGGAATTGATGACACAAATTTCATCTGCTACTTTTGCTGTATAAGGCAATAAATCACTTACCCAAGCACCACTTTGACCATATTGTTTAAACGGAAAGATAGAGCCAGCTAACGGAAATTTATCTTGCCCAGAAGTCATACCAGTTAACCGTTGACCATTTCTAATGGACTCAGGTAAATCTTCTCCTCTTCGTTCAATCAGCAAT
>CALJVJ010000018.1 GCA_937974625.1 uncultured Saprospiraceae bacterium | reverse complement strand
TTTCCGCCCTATATTGATTGTCCTAATGATACGCTTATCTATTTAGATGACAATTGTGAGCTAGTCGTCCCCGATTACACCGATTATACCATCAATTTTGATAATTGTGCAGATTTAGGAGACGTAACCGTCACTCAAGACCCAATACCTGGTACCATTTTACAAGGAACGGATACGACTTATACAATTACCTTAACTGCTGATGATAGTCACGGAAATCAAAGTACTTGTGATTTTGATATCCTATTAGAAGATACTATAAAACCAATTATTATTTGCCCAGTTACCCAACAGGTATATTTAGATGGGAATTGCGAATTAGCCTTAGCAGATTATACCAGTATGGCTACCATTAGTGATAATTGTGAAGATAATACTACCTTGACAGTAACTCAGAGTCCTGTCGCAGAAACTATCATTTCAACCCCTAATGTACCACAACAAATAACCTTAACGGTTGATGATGGCAATGGCAATAGCGCTACTTGTACTTTTGAGGTCATTCATTTAGACACCATCAAACCCGAAATAATTTGCCCTGTTGACCAAATATTAATGGTGGATGATGCTTGTCAAATTCCGTTACCAGATTATACCGATGTAATGGTCAATGACAATTGTAGTAGTGAAAAGAATATAAGTATTAGTCAAAGTCCAGTCGCAGGTACCTTAGTAGGAGGACACGGCAATACAACCATCATCACGCTAACTGCTACCGATGAAAATGGAAATAGCCAATCTTGCAGTTTCAACCTAACGAACGTAGATAAAACGGCTCCCAAAATTACTTGTCCAGAAACTCAAAAATTAGTATTAGACGACCAATGTCAAGCTATATTACCTGATTACACCTCCTTAGGTATAGTAATGAGTACTTGCCAAGTAACTAATAATTTGGTATCCTCCGCAATTACCTTTACTGTAGAACAGCAACCTGCTCCTGGTACTATTTTAGGTGAAATCAATACGGTACAAGAAATTTTATTAATTGCCAAAGACCCACAAGGAAATGCTGATACCTGCTCCTTTAATGTGGCCTTATACGTAGATTTACCAGATTTATATGTTAGAAAAAATGTGTACCCTGAAACGCCTATACAAATCTGTTTAGACCATCCTTGTGTTCCTCCAGGTTCCATTAAAGCATTTGCAAAAGATGGAACCTCTACCGGTAAGGGATTAGGCGCTGGTGGAACCTTTATTGTAGACTCTTTAACGGGTTGTGTCACCTATGAAGTAGGAGCTTTTCCAGAAACAGATATAGATTCTTTTTGCATAGTTGTATGTGATAAAAATAATTGTTGTGATACGGTAAATTATCAAATTGAAATTGATAATTACCAAGCATTTATAGTAGACCCTTGTGTTTGTTTAGACAATGCAACTAGTCCAAGTGCAGGAGATGGGCAATTTTATGAATACATCAAAGTGACCAGTCCTTCTGGAGAATTATGGCCTATAATTGCGGTAAATGGTTTCTATGAAAACCCAGCTGGAGGCATTAATATTCCAACATCAGGAGGAAATCCATATCCTCTAGTACCAATTACAATAGGTTCAACTCCATTTATTGAAGTACCTAGAGGAGATGGTATTAGTGATTATTATTTAGGAGGTTTACATATTGGCGGAATAGGATATTCGCTGACTGTAGGCAATCAAAATGACACCTTAAGTGTTGCTAATATTTGTGATTACCCTTGTAGTGCAAGCAGTGTTGGACCAGACGGTATTCCCCCACCAGATGCTCCTCCAATTGGAATTAAACATAATAGGAGTAAAACGACTATTGCCCAAAATACTTTGAATAGTTGTGAGGGTACCTCCTATTGTAATTTCACTGTTCATGGCCTTTACATAGATACTGCTGCCTGTAGGACAACCCAAATTATTTGTCCTCAAAATCAATGGCAACGATTAAAAATTACTTTTAATGAATTTGATATAGCGGCAGGAGATACCCTTTGTGTATTTGAGGGAAAAGATACAGTCAAAACCCAATTAGCCAAATGGAGTGGCGCAGGCGTCAGTCAAACAGGAGGATGGATAAGTGCCAATTGTGACCCTGACATCAATCCTTCAGGCTGTTTAACCTTCTTATTCAAAACAAATGGAGACAACAGCAAAGGATTAGGATGGCGGTCAACGGCTACTTGTATTGAAAGTGACATTGTTTTAAATGCCGATGATTTACAAGTCAAATTAGCTTGTGAGCAAACGCATCAAGTATTTACAATTAAGCCCGCTACGGTCGTTTCGGGATGTACCGGACTAAACGATAGCCAATTTGTGCGCATCTATAACGCACAGGAGAAGCTTTGTAAAGATACCTGCTTGGCGATTGATAAAACTTTTGATTTGCCATTTGCTATTGGTCAATACAAAGTTGAATACAAATTAAAATCAGATACCGCTAAATCAACTATTGCCACTATAAGTGTACAAGAAACGGCTATCGTCTGCAATGATGAGGTGACGATTCCTATGGGTAGTGGCTGTTCTATTGCGATTAGTCCCGATGATTTATTGGAAAATACTTGTGATACTATTTCAGATACCGTTTATTATTTTGTTACCCTGAATGGGATAGATAAAAATGGACAAGCAATAGTCTTAGCTAGTGGTGGTGGCAAAGGTGGAAATTATCCTGTGCTAACTAAAGATATGGTGAACCAATGTAGCAGTACGATTACCGCAAACATTGAAAGAAGGTATTATGAAGGTTTAGATTTAGCCATTTGTAATAATGGGCCACAACAAATTAGTTGTGCGGTCAAGGTCAATATCAAAGATGAATTAGCACCCGTATTTGGTAGCTTAGCACCGACAGATACCCTTGTTGCATGCAATATAGCATTAACGCAAACTGGTTTAGGATTAACGCCACCAGCTGCATTTGATAATTGTGGAACCGCTACGGTTATCTTCGGTAGCGCTGAAATTACCACCCCATCCACAAATGTTTGTGATACCACACGAGCAACTATTTCTTGGATAGCAACGGATGAATGTGGAAATTCAGCGACCGCTACCCAACAAGTAGTTATCCTTAGACCACAACTCGCAGACATCGTGAAAACAGGCAAAGTAACCTTGGCTTGTGATAGTGAAGCAGCAGTTGTCGAATCTACAATCCCTGGTATAAAAACAGGGCGATTGAAAAATGGGGTACTACAAGCGACTGATACTATCCCTTTAAGCACTACGGAATATGTCTGTGGATACATTCTACAATATACAGACACCCAAATACCAGCAGTAGATTGTGGTAGAAAAGTGTTTAGAAATTGGATAGTGCTAGATTGGTGTAACTCCGCTTCTGGACCTCAATCAATTGATACGACATTTATAGCATTTACAGATACCAAAGCACCTCAATTTGTAGCAGGGGCTGGAGCCAATAAAGTGATTGATTTAGACCATCAGTCTTGCACATATGATGTGCATAAATTAGCACAACCAGCAGCAACAGACAATTGTTCTACACCTTCGGTAAGATTAGCGACTGTCGCTAGAATTGAAGATGGCACAATGTGGGAAATCCCTGTTACCGAATGGGCAGCACTTGATTGTGATTCCTTCCAATTAAGTTGGATAGCAGCAGACCTTTGTCATGAGCAATTGACAAATGATACCCTAACACAAATCATCGTGATTCAAGATGTGTCTAAACCATCCGTGAACTGTTCGGATAATATCAACCTTGCCTTAGGTCAGGAAGCAGCTATTTTACACTATACTGCTATCGATGCAGGAAGTTATGATGCATGTGGTATCGCCAAATACGAGGTAAGTAGAGACGAAGTGGTTTGGGATTCGATAGTTACTTTCGATTGTAAAGATATTCATGTTGAAAACAAGGTGTATTTAAGAGTGACTGACAACAAAGGAAATCAAAGTACTTGTTGGATGACTGTCAATGTAGAAGATAAGGTGATGCCAATCTGTTCTGATTTACCAACTATCAATACCACTTGTGACAAAGTTCATCTTGGTGACGACTTATCCACAACAGATACCAATAATAATGGAAAGATGGAGGAAGCAGAATGGGTGGATATGACAGTACCACAAGCCATTGAATTTAATAGCAAATATGGTCAACCGAATTGTTCTGATAATGTAGCTTGTCAGGAATTAGAAATAGAGCAACAATATCAATTTATTAAAAAAGCCTGTGGCACTGCTACTATCAAGCGACGCTATCGAGCAATTGATTGGCAAGGAAAAGGCAACATCTCCAACTGGGCAGAACAGACCATTAACGTGGAATACAAAGCAGGTTGGGTCATTACTTTACCTGCCGATTTCAAAGGCAAATGTGGAGACAAGGTACCCCGTTCTGGTGTAACTATTGGCAATGGAGCTTGTGATTTAGTAGGGTTTGAAACAGATGAAAAAGTATTCACCACGGTAGAAGATGCTTGTTTAAAAATCGTAAGAACATTTACCATCACCAATTGGTGTAAATACGAAGCAGGTGGTGCAACGGTAGTCTTACCGAGATTGGAAAATGAGCAAGGTTTTGTCGAAGCAAGAAATTCTGTTACATCAGAAGGATACGAAAATATAGGCCAATTCACTTATGTTCAAATATCAAAAATAGAAGATGATACTGCTCCAGTTATTACAAAAGAAGAAGTAGACAACTGTATCGAAGGTAACGGTTGTGAAGCTAAGAAACGCTTTGCTATCACTGCCCAAGATTGTAACGAAGCAGCATCTACCGCATTGGTTTATAATTGGACAATTAGTACCAACGGCATTGAATTAGCTACGGGTAATACATCCAGCTTCGAATATACTGTAGTACCAAAAGTAAGCTATGAAGTAAGATGGACGGTAACTGACAATTGTAGCAATACCGCTTCGGAGTCGCACAATTACGAGTTCTCAGATTGTACAAAACCAGCACCTTATTGCATTGGTGGTGTAGCGGTACAATTGATGGAAACAGGCATACTTCAAGTATGGGCAAGCGACTTTGAAAGAGGAAGCACCGATAATTGTTCCCCAACGGACCAACTGGTTCATAGAATCTGGCATACAAGTCTTGGCGATACACCTAATGATTTAGCAAGTATTCAAGCATTGCCAGAAGTAATTACATTTGGTTGTGCAGACATTGGACAGCAAAACATCAATTTATATGTCATTGACGAAGCAGGTAATTGGGACTTCTGTACCACTTCCGTAATCGTTCAAGATAATAATAATGCTTGTACAAATACAGGTACAGCAGAAATGGCAATAGTCAGTGGAACGATTATGGATTGGAAACAAAAAACAGTAGAGGAAGTTCAGGTCACCCCGATAGCTATTGGGGCAAGTTCAAGTTCAATGTTGACTCAAGCAGATGGTTTATACAATTTCGAGTTACCAATGAATAACACCTATAGCATCGAACCTCAGAAGAATGATAGTCCATTAAATGGCGTTAGTACGTTTGATTTAGTATTGATATCAAAGCATATTTTAAATATTTCGGCTTTCGAAAATCCATACCAATACATTGCAGCAGACGCCAATAAATCGGGTACCATTACTGCCTTCGATATGGTTCAAATCAGGCAATTGATTTTGAATATCAAAACCGAATTTAGCAATAATGAAAGCTGGCGTTTTGTGTTAGCAGGTCAAGACTTTAATAGTAACAATCCATTAGCAACCGATTTTGCGGAAGTTGGGCAGATAGATAACTTAAGCCATGATATGTTACTAGATTTTGTTGCCGTCAAAGTAGGAGATGTCAACGGTTCTGCTATAGCAAATAGCTTAATCGTAGCTGAAGATAGAAGTACAGCAAGTAGTTTCAATATCACTACAGCAGACCGATATTTAAAAGCTGGCGAAAAAGTAAGCGTAACGTTTGCTACAAATCAAATCAAGGAGATTCAGGGTTATCAATTCACCCTAGCATTTGATAATCTACGCTTAGAAAAACTACATAGTGGATTGGCAGGAATAGGAAACTTTGGCTTGCATAAAATGGACGAAGGTTGGATAACGACTAGTTGGAATAATTCAGTGGACAGCGAGCAGTCAGCTGTAGGCAGTCAGCAGTCAGTAGCCCTTTTCACCATTGATTTCACCGCCAAGCAGGATGGCCGATTAAGTGAACAATTAAGTGTCATCGACCAGCCAACGGCAAAAGAAGCGTATTCAGCAGGAACCGAACTTGGTGATGAAAACGGAAATCTAATGGATGTCCAATTAATCTTCATAGAAGCGATTGTCGAAGGAAGACCATTTGAGCTGTTCCAAAATGAACCGAATCCATTTAAAGTAAATACAAGTGTTGGATTCTATCTACCAGGGGATTCAGAAATAGTTTTGACTTTAAGAAATGAAGCAGGACAAATATTGAAAGTCATCAAAGAAGATAGAACTGCAGGAGAACATCGAATTAATTTGGAAAATATAGATTTACCAAAAGGATTTATTTACTATCAATTGACTTCTAAATATGGAGCACAAGCTAAAAAAATGCTTCATCTTGATTAGATAATAATAGAAAAAGCGCTTCCAGAATAAGATATTCAGGAAGCGCTTTTTTATATAAATAAAAAAAAATACATACATGGATAACAAAAATAAAAACACATATTTTTATCAACTTAAATCTTTCATTATCAAATAATTAAACAAGGTCGTTTATTAAATAAAATAGAATATTAAAACTATTTAATCCTCGGCACATTTTTTGAAATTATATAATAGTTCCCCTCCTACAATTTTCACAAAAGACATCAAAAATACAATTAAGGAATTTTGAAAAAATAGATTTACCTTTTTTCATCACTACTAAGATATAAGGCTACTCCAATTGAAAGCTTTTTAAAAAGCTATCCGGCTTGCAGTTTCCCATGCAATAAAAGGTCTGTATGCTTTTAAGAATTATGTTGCGATTGGAGTAAATATGGTTACTCAAATGTTTTAAATGCCGAACGAAAGTGGGATCTCGTTCGGCAATTTTTTTATTTATTTATGATGAAAAAAAGTTGGTTTTTAAACATCTCATTTTAGCTTTCTTTTTCTAACCAGTATAGCCGTTTATAAAAAGAAAACTAAAACAAGATGACCAATTTATTTTTTCATAATTACCCACAAAAAAAAGTGCCAGATTTGCGAAAAATCTGGCACTTTTTTATTTCAGAAATAATATAAAACCATCAGGCAATAGCCTAACCTTTAACCTTCTACCACTTTAATCCGCAATAATAGGAGATTCTAACAACTGAAAAAATTGGTCCAATCGAGGCGTAATAATAATCTCTGTTCTTCGATTGGCACTTCTGCCTTCAGGTGTAGTATTCATTTCTTTAGGCACAAATTCAGACCTACCCGCAGCAGTTAATCGTTCAGGAGCTACAAAATATTCCGTTTGCAACATTCTCACCACAGAAGTCGCTCGTTTCACACTCAAATCCCAGTTATCCGCCACACAGCCATTCGCCATTGGTACATCATCCGTATGGCCTTCCACCAAAATATTCAACTCTTCGTGGTCATTGACGACTGCCGCAATTTTACCAATCACTGCTTCTGCGCTTTCGTTTATTTTAGAGCTACCCGATTGATATAATAACTTATCAGAAATAGAGACATACACTACCCCACCCTTCACTTCGACTTGTACATCTTCGTCATTGATATCTACTAAGGAGCGTTTGATATTCATCACCAAAGCGAGATTCAAAGAGTCTTTAGATTGCACTTTAGTCGATAAATTTTCAATAAAGTCATATTGCTTGGAAATATTATCTAATGATTTATTGATACTCTCCGCACCAGTTTTACCGATAATAGACAAATCTTCCATTCTATTTAGCAAATTAGTATTCGTAGTTTGCAAATTACCAATTTGAGATTCGTATTGAGATACTTGTCCATCTCTAGCGTCTAATTGCGTTTTTAAAGTCGCAATTTCTTTTTGATGGTAAGCATAAGTACCATAGACACTGGCTATCAATAAGATGACGGCGGCTGCGATTATTCCAGTTATTTTATTCATTTTAGTTGATTATGTTAGACAATCAGGGAATAAATTAGGTAATACAAAAACATGTCCTAAATTTCCTTTTTAATTACGAATATAATGGTTGCAGGAAAAAGGATGTTGCCCTAAACGGCAAATAGTGCAGTGAATTAGGAGATAATTAACAGTGAATGAGGATTTTATGGCAACTACAGCTTTATTCTAATTTTAAACAATCGTCAAAAGTTCTTTAATGCTGTTCACAAAGTAAAATTTCACATTAATGGGTTGCCAACCGATTTAGGTAGTTTTCAACTTGTCTAACTTCCTTAAAAATACTTACTTTTGAACCAACACCAAACATTAAAAAAATGAAAAAAATAATCATACTAACAGGCGCAGGCATCTCCGCAGAAAGCGGCATCAAAACCTTCCGTGATGCAGACGGTCTATGGGAAAACCATGATGTCATGGAAGTCGCCTCCCCACAAGGATGGGCAAAAAACAGGGAATTAGTCCTCCGATTTTATAATGACCGACGCAATCATCTAAAAGACGTACACCCAAATGCAGCGCACAAAGCATTGGCAGAGTTAGAAAGTAAATACAAAGTTGTCGTCATCACCCAAAATGTAGATGATTTGCATGAAAGAGGCGGTAGCAGTAATATTATTCATTTGCACGGCGAATTGACGAAGATGCGGTCCGTAATGGATGACACTAAAGTTTATGACTGCACCAAAGATATTCAAGTAGGCGACAAAGCAGCGGACGGGTATCAGTTGCGCCCACATATTGTCTGGTTTGGAGAAATGGTACCGATGTTAGAAACTGCCGCCAAAGAAGTGATGACCGCAGATATTGTGATGGTGATTGGTTCTTCTATGCAAGTTTACCCAGCAGCGGGTTTGGTAGAATATGCGCCAGATGGCGTGCCAGTATATTATATCGACCCTAAACCGACCATTAATTATGAATTGGGGAGAAGTGCTAATTTGAAGGTGATAGAAGAGAAAGCTACGACAGGTGTCCGAAAAGTAGTGGACGAGTTGATGCGATAAAATTCAAAATCTAAAATAGACTTGTTAATGATGCCTTTCTGAAAAAACGGCAACATAAGTAAGCATACTAGTGCTTTGTAAACAAAGCACTAGTTGATTTAAAAATAAAAAAATGACTACAATTAAAAAGAATTTCTCTTTGCTATTGCTTGTTTTGCTTATTTTTAGCTTTGGTTGTAACACCACTAAATCTACAATAGCTCCCTTGGAGCAAGATAATCTGGACAAAAAAAAGATTATCGTTTTGTTGGAGAAAGGCATAAAGCCTAAAGCGCTCGAATACGAATTCAAAGCCTATGAATTAAAAGCAAAAAGACCTCATAGTCGAAGTGAAAATCGTTTTATGTTTTCCTTTAATCCAAATTTAATTGAGCCAGATAATTTATTAGAAAAAATTGAAGCTTCTGATAAAGTATTAGCGTGTGAATTTCCCAGAATTGTACGAACCCCAAGGGTGAGTAATTAATTCATAAACAATCGTCACTTCTAAAAAAAACACCAATTGACAAGGTTTTCTTAGCATAGGTGAAATACTTTATCAGATGAAAAAATACCTCTCATTCTTTTTTCTTTTAATTTGTCAAACTATAGTTTTCGGACAAGGGCCGGGTACCACTAATACAAAGAAAAATCTCCATGCTAAAGTACAGACGACTCATGCTAAAAAGCTAGGGACCACCCCTCCGATAAAGAAATTAGTCCCCGTACAAACCTCCGATAAATTAAAGAAAAAGCTAGCTAAAAAGAATAAACAAGCACCTAAAGACTTCAAGAACAGAGGCAGGAATAAGATAGTCAAACCAGAGCTAGAGCACCAAGGAGTAGATTTAATAAGACAAAGTGAATTCAACCCACAATTTAGCACTTCCGTCGTCCCTTCTGTAAATAGGAACGGATTGACGTCAGGCACAGCGCCCAATGACCCCACTGGCGATATCGGGAGAAATCATTATTTACAAGCCATCAATTTCACTACTCTCGGTGTATTTGATAAACAAGGAAATTTATTAAATACCTTTGAAGCCAATACTTTGTGGAGTACACTCGGTTTTGAATCAGCAGGAGACCCTATCCTACTTTATGACCAATCCTTAGACCGTTGGATAATCACTGAGTTTCCCGATGAAAATGAATTATTAATAGCCGTATCAGCAGATTCCGACCCTATGGGTTCCTATGATGTTTACAATTTTTCCACACCAGAATTTCCCGATTACCCCAAATATGGTATTTGGAATGATTTGATTACAGTCACCACAAATGAAGGAAGTTCAGGTAGTCAATCCTGTTATTTATTGGATAAAGCAGCTTTAATGTCTGGGGCAAATACGGTAGCGATACAAAGAATAGAATTACCAGGGAACAACAATACCGAAGCAGGATTTTTTGTCTCAACGCCCGTCGATTGGACAGGAAAAAATGAACCAACTGATGGTCCTTCCTTTATTATATTAAATGATTCTTCTTGGGGAGATTCGGAGGAAGACCAAGTAGAAATTTATACGGTAAATCCCAATTTTGACAATTCTGATAGCACTACTTTTGACCAGACAAGTGTCGTGCTTTCTCCTTTCGATGGTTTTCCATGTTCCGCACTGAGTGATTTTGGATTTCACTGTGTTCCACAATTAGGAGGTGGTGGCTTAGATGCTATTCCAGAAGTAATCATGAATCAACCTCACTATCGAAATTTCATTACCCATGAATCCATGGTATTCAATTTTATCACAGATGTCACGGATGGAGAAAATCTCTCTGGCATTCGATGGGTAGAATTAAGAAAAGTCCCTGGTGGTGAATGGTCGCTTTACCAAGAAGGTACCTTTGCACCAGACGATGGATTAGACCGATTTATGGGAAGTATCTGTATGGACGGAGCAGGTAATATTGGTTTAGCTTACAATGTAACTAGTCCAGATTCTTATGTGGGGGTTCGATTTACGGGTAGAAAAGCTACTGACCCATTAGGAGAAATGACCATCAACGAATACATTATTGCAGAAGGGTCAAATTCCATATTTTCAGGTGGCAGATTTGGTGACTATGCGCACATGTCTATTGACCCAACCGATGATAAAACCTTTTGGTTTACAACAGAATACGCAAATGGAGACGATGGAGGAGATGTCAATACTAGCATTACCGCATTTTCCATACAGTTGGATACCACTGACATCGGACCAGCTTCACTTGTCGCTCCACAGAATAGTGCTGACTTATCAGACACAGAAACCATTACTATTGAAGTGGCCAATTTAGGATTAGATACGCAACAAGTTTTTCAAGTAGGTTATATTTTTGAAAATGAACCGCCTATTATTGAATCCGTAAATTATCTATTACTACCAGATAGTACATACGAGCATACTTTTAGCACTACGGTAAATATGAGTGAAATAGGCGCATATTCCTTTAAAATATTTACCAACTTAGAAAACGATAAGGTCATTTTCAATGATACGCTTACTACGACTGTTTCGAATCTCCCAAATACAGATGCAGCCATTTTGACTATTTTAGGATTGGATAATGTTATTTGCAGTGATTCCATTCAAGCTAATATTGTCCTAACAAATAAAGGGGAAGATATTTTAAACACGACTACAATAGCCATATCGTTAAATGGTACAGATTATCAAACTATTAATTGGACAGGAAGTCTAGCCATGGGCGCAAATGATACGATTCCTATTGTTATAGAAGGGCTATCTCAGGCAACAAATCAAATCGATATCACTAGTTCTTTACCAAATCAAATCGCTGATGAAGTACCAGAAAATGATTCATTTACCAAAGCGTTTAATATCATATTTGATGGGGTCTCTGTTTTTATCAATTTGACTTTAGATGAATTTCCTGAAGAAACTACTTGGGAAGTAACCGACGCTACCGGGGCAATATTATATGCTGGAGGTCCATACAGGTCCAGTGGAGAAATAGTAGAAGAATTATGTTTAAGTGAAAGTGGTTGTTTTACTTTTACCATTTTTGATGCGCTTGAAGACGGTATTTGTTGTGGGTATGGATTCGGTAGTTATAATGTGACCAATGCAGCAGGAGAAATTTTAATAGCTAAAAATGGAGACTTTGCGGCTAGAGAAGTGTCTGAATTTTGCCCAGTTTTCACCTGTAGACTTGGAGGAAATATTAGTACTTCTACGGCTAGCACTACTGATGCAGCTGATGGGCTTATCTTCGTCACAGCAACAAATGGTAGTGCCCCTATCCAATATAGCATTGATGGTGGAGTCACTTTTCAGAACAATCGCATTTTTAATGGCTTATCTTCGGGCCTATACCAAGTATATATCAAGGATAGCAATGACTGTGTCTATGAAGAAGAGATTATGGTAGACTTTTTAACTTCTACAAAAGATTTAGAACCAACCTATAGCATAACTGTTTTCCCTAACCCTACGGATGGGGTACTGAACCTACAAGTTTCAGGAGTCAATCATGGAGATGTGTATTTAGATTTAGAAATTTATAATGCAGTAGGCAAAAGAATGCATAATACCAACTTAACTAAATACGGCGACCATTATATTGGACAAGTATCTCTCTATCACTATCCAGCAGGAACCTATTTTATTCGATTGGTAAATGAAGATATCGCAAGGATATTGAGCGTAATTAGAAAGTAGTATACTGACAGGTGCTTAGACCTAGGTAACTTAGGCAGGGCTATTAAGTTCTGTTTCACAAGAGATAAAATGCCTGCCTGTCCGGCAGTTAAAGTTTTTTCCAAAAGATTTTAATTTGCACCGAACAATTCCCCCTTCGAAGGGGGAAAAACATCGTGCACATTTAAAACATCCTACCAGAACTTTAACCTGCCTGTCCGGCAGCATTTTGAAATTTGGAAAAACAGAACTTAAAAGCCACGAGGTAAGTGCTTGGACACAAATAACTTAGAGGGCTATGAGCTAACTTTTTAGCCCCAATCATAAATCACACATTAGAATTCATCATAAATCTATCTAACTTTGCTTACCAGACGGATTTATGATGTATGGTCTAAAATTTACGATTTCACCTTAAATACCTTTGCCGTAACTCCTTGGTTATCTGCAGTTTCCAACCTTAAAAAATAAATACCATCTTTCAAATCTAAATTTTTCCATTGGTAAGCATGTGCCCCTTCAGGAAGTTTTGCTAACTGCCGTACTGCTATTTCTTGTCCCAAAGTATTCAATAATCGAAGGGTCAAATTAGGCACTTTTTCCATTAAGGTAAAATCAACGGTAAAGTTTTCTGCAAACGGATTCGGTTGTACTTTCAAAGAATTTCCTACAAGAAAAGTAGGTTCCTCAATAGCCGTAGTCCCCGCATCATCTTTAATAATTTCTACAGAAAAATCATCAAAATAAAAGCCATCCTCATTGACAAAATCATCACTATCTAACTGGAATCGGAAATAAACTTGTTGGCCAAGGTAATCCGAAAGGTCTACTTCTTCTAAAATCCAATCATTTTGAAAGCCATTATAAGCAGGCTGGTTCATGCCATTGGTGACGGTATGCTTACCACAAAGTGGCGTATAATTAGATTGGTCGGTACTTGCTAATAATTGCACATAATCAAAATTCGTTTCCAACGCCCATTTTCCTTGAAACTTCAATACTGCCTTCGATGCGCCAGCTAAATCAATGGAGTTGGTCATTTCAATAAAAGTGGAACTTCTATCAGGGTAATTGCCAAAAGGGCTATCTGTAATACTATGATTAGCGGAAAAAAAAGTTTGTTCGGTCGGTCCCCAAGCCGCTACGGTATTCCAATTGGCAAGAGTTTCATCAATGGGGTCTACAAAAAGCGGTTCGAAGCTCGAATTGAGGTATTCTTTGGTGAGCGTTGTTTTTCGCTCAATCTGTCCATTATCAATAATAATTTCAAAATCAAAAACACCTTCTATTAGGTTTTCAGTGAGCACTTGGTAATCAATCGAAAAATTGGTGCTAGCTAAATGGTCAAGGGAAATAATCAAAGGCTCGTTTTCTATAATTAAAGCATCACTAAGCGATTTTATCGTTAGGGTAAAATCACCTGCTTCTAAGCCTATATTTTGGAAACTAAAATCTAGACTACCTTGTTCGGCAGTCAATAAATCTTCATTCAAATCCGTCACCTCCCCATAAGCTTTCAATAAGCCTGCTGCCGAAATATTTTGCCAGAGGTTCTCTTTATTCAATCCATCTATAGCACTTTGAGGAGGCCAAAAACCAAAAAATTGAGGACCAACTTCTGGGGTCATAGAATAGATTTTAGGTTTAGTTGTTTGTTCGCCGTACATCCAATCATCACTATCTCCATTCACGATATAGCCTACAGTTTCCAATCCTGTACCCACAAAATAATTATTCTGCTCCGTCATTTTACGGCTCAAGGCTCGATAGGTCGCATCATCGGGTGTTAGCATATTATCAAAGCCCCAAGGAATAATCAATAAATTAGAAAAAGAATGATAATTTAAAGCAATTTTAAATTGATGTTGTACACAAAAATCTCTAATCGCTTGTGTTTCAGGTTCAGAAAAAGGAGCAGTACCTCGATAAATTTCGCTCGTCTGAGAAGGAGAAGACCCACTATCATCTAATCCCCATTCGTAGCCATAATTTCTATTCAAATCTACACCTACGGGGTTATTATTTTCATTCACCCAGCGATTTTTTCGCCAGCCACCACCACCATTTGGAAAAGTAGTTTCATTATAAACATAGCCATCAGGATTGATACAAGGTACAAAATACATTTCCACATTATCCATAATGTATTTTACCTCTGCATCTGTTTCATAATTTTCTAAAAGATACCAGATATAAAAAATCATTTGTGCCAAAGAATTAGGTTCTCTCGCATGATGCAGGGAATTGTAAAAAATGGCAGGTTTATCCTCATCGACATTTGGGTTATTCCCGACTTTTAGCCAATAAATAGGTCGCCCCTCTTGCGTCAAATAGTCTCCGATTACTTGTTTTTCAGAGACCAATTCGGGAAACTTAGCATGCATGTTATCCAAAACTGTTAATAGTTCGGTATAAGTATGATAGCCTCCCATCGAGCCATAGGTATAATTTTCGGGTGTTTGGTATTGGTCTAAAATATCTGAATCACCACAAGCATTCCTATTTCTAGCGAAGGCAGTTTGGTCAGCAGGCAGTTTATTTTGGGCGACATACCATGCTTGGACATCGTCCACCAAAATTTCGAAGGATAAATTATTTTCCTTTAAAAGAGCCATTTCTGTGGCAGACACATCACTTATCCAATATTTTCCTTTGGCTAAAAACCCATGGTCATATTCTAAGCCCAATTCCGCCAATTCAGAAATATGTGTTTCGTGTAAAAAGACTTTGACCCTACTGTGTTTTTGCGGAGTAAACTGAGCAAATAAGGAGGTCGATACGACTAAAAAAAAGGCAATTACTATATTCTTCATGGAATAATTTTATGCCTTAAAAGTACGATACTCTAATAGATAAGCCATTACTTTCATTCAAAAATAATAGAAAGTGTCAGCAAAACTTAAAAAAAGGACACTCCTGCTACATAAGCAATGAGATACTGCTAGTACAAACTTCAAACTACCTACTCTTCTCCCTCTTTCAGCTCCTTAAACAAATCCTCAGATTTCTCAATCAAATCTCGAAATTCTTGCTGTGTCTTTTCCTTTTCTTCTTCTGTCCACAACCCTTCTTCTTTCTTTTCGGCTATTTTTTCTTTCAATGTTTCTTTTTCATCCTCTAAATTCGCCAATCGGTCTTTTAAATCTTCGCTAAGGTCTGCACTTCTTTCTTTGACATCTTTAAAAACATTACCAATTTTCTCTAAAGCCGTATCATATTTCCCTGCGTCAAATTTTTCTTTTTCGGCTACTGCCAAATCTTTGACTGCCCCAAAAACATCTTTTACACCGTCAATGACTTTTTCGGAACGTGCTTTTTCTACTTCATTTCCGTAGTAATAATTGTAGGAAATTAGGCCAATGGCTGCAAAAAAAACGAGCTTTAATAAATTACGCATGATTATTTAGTTATGAGTGGTAAGTTGTAAATTGAGCTTTTACAAAAATCGGTATTCTTTGAGATAAATACCAATTTTATTACATGTGTTCGTCCAAAATAAAATCAGCTTAGTCGATTAGGTAAAGGATTCCTTGATTTCTCACCATTTTTCGGGCTTTTTCTTTAATTTCGCACCACTTTTTGAAAACGGCGAGGAACTTTGAATTTTTCTTTGCCGTTAAGGTTAAACACATAGTTACATAGAGATAGGCACCTAATACACATAGCTGTTCTTGAGTTCCTCCACTACATGTAGATTATGTTGAAAGAATTATATTGAAACTATCACAAAAAACTAGGTTCTCTAGGTGTTTTTAGAACTATGTGAGTATGTGGTAAAAAAAATAAAAATGGACTACACTCCAAGTAACATCGAACAAAAGTGGCGAGACCATTGGAAAGCGGAAGGAACTTATAAGGTCAGCAATGATTCTGACAAGCCAAAGTATTATGTATTGGATATGTTTCCTTATCCATCAGGTGCAGGTTTGCACGTTGGGCATCCACTTGGGTACATTGCATCGGATATATATGCACGATACAAGCGTTTGCAAGGGTTCAATGTTTTACATCCAATGGGTTTTGATGCCTTTGGATTACCTGCGGAGGAGTATGCTTTGCAAACGGGGATTCATCCTGCCACTTCTACGCATGAGAACATGGAGCGCTACCGAGAGCAGTTGAGTGCCTTAGGTTTTTCATTCGATTGGGATAGAGAAGTTTATACTTGTGACCCCAATTATTATAAATGGACGCAATGGATTTTTGCAGAGTTATTTGAGCATTATTATGACCAAACGACTAAAAAGGCATTGCCGATTACGGATTTAGCGGCTCGCTTTGCCGCAGAAGGAAACTTGAAAGTAAAAGCAGCCAATAGCTATAAAGGTAAATTTACAGCGGACGCATGGAATGCAATGGACAAAGTAACGCAAGCAGATACTTTGATGGAATATCGTTTGGCTTATCGCAAAATTGGCTATGTCAATTGGTGTGAAGAGTTGGGAACGGTGTTGGCGAATGACCAAGTAAAAGACGGCGTATCAGAAAGAGGGGGATATCCTGTGGTTCAAAAAGCCATGAAACAGTGGTATTTAAGAATTACGGCTTATGCCGACCGTTTGTTATATGATTTGGATGAAATTGATTGGTCAGATTCTTTAAAAACCATTCAATCGAATTGGATTGGACGTTCAGAAGGCGCTTCTTTGTTTTTTGAGGTTGATGGTACAGATGAGAAGATAGAAGTGTTTACCACTCGACCTGATACAATTTTTGGTGCAACCTATATGGTATTAGCACCAGAACATGATTTAGTCGCCAAGTTGACTACGGATGAACAGCAGCAAGCAGTAGCAGATTACATTGCCTACGTAAAAGCAAAGTCGGAAGTAGAACGTCAGCAAGAAAAAGAAGTGACAGGGGCATTTATTGGTGCTTATGCTATCAATCCATTTACTAATACACGCATTCCAATCTGGATTGGTGAGTATGTGTTAAAAGATTATGGGACAGGAGCAATTATGGCGGTACCGAGTGATGATGACCGTGATAATGCCTTCGCTACAAAATTTGGTTTAGAAATTATTGATGTTGTAGATAAATCAAAATATCCAGGTGCCACTTTGAGTGATAAAGTAGGGATTATCAAAAACTCTGGATTCTTGGATGGTATGGAAGTACCTGATGCGATTACTGCAGCTTGTAAAAAAGCAGAAGAGATGGGCATTGGCGAAATGCACATCAATTATAAATTAAGAGATGCCAATTTTGGTCGTCAAAGATATTGGGGAGAACCATTTCCAGTGATGTATGATGCAGATGGATTGGCGCATGTTTTAAAGGTAGCAGATTTGCCTTTAGAATTGCCTAAGACAGATGATTTTAAGCCTGCCAAAGGTGGCCGTTCACCATTGGCGAGAATGGAAGATTGGACCAATTTGCCAAATGGCATGACTAGAGAAACCGATGTGATGCCTGCAGTAGCAGGTTCGTCTTGGTATTTCTTGCGCTATATGGACCCTAATAATTCAGAAGCTTTTGCTAGTCAAAAAGCAATTAATTATTGGCAAGATGTAGATTTATATGTCGGCGGTTCAGAACATGCCGTGGCGCACTTAATGTATGCTCGATTTTGGCATAAGTTCTTGCATGACAAAGGATTAGTACCAACCAATGAGCCATTCAAAAAGTTGGTAAATCAAGGAATGATTCAAGGAGTGATAGAGTTTATCTTTTTGGATAAAAATTCACCAAAGACTGCGCGTCGATTTGTTTCTGCCGATGTAGCAGAACAAGAAACAGATGGAGATTTTGCCAAAATTCCAGTACACGTAGATTTTGTGAGCAATTATGGTTCGCCAAAATCATTTTTGAGCAAAGAGGGCATTGAAAAGTTTATCGACTGGCGACCTGATTATAAAACAGCCACTTTCGAAACGATTGAGGGGACTTATCAACACGGACAAGCTATTGATAAATTCGAGCTGTTGACTTTATCAGAAGTAGGCAAAATGTCTAAGTCTAAATTTAATGTCATCAATCCAGATGCCGTTATTGATAGATATGGAACCGACTGCTTCCGAATGTATGAAATGTTTTTAGGCCCAATCGAACAATCAAAACCTTGGGATACCAAAGGAATTGATGGCGTCTCTAAATTCTTAAAAAAATATTGGTCTTTATTTTTTGATAAAAATGGTGAATGGTCTGTTTCCGACGAAGCACCAACCAAAGATGAATTAAAAATATTACACACTGCTATCAAGAAGGTGAGTGACGATATTGAGCGTTTTAGCTTCAATACTTGTGTGAGTGGTTTTATGGTTTGTACCAACGATTTAAGAAAGTGGCGTTGCAATAAACGAGTCATCTTAAAGGAGTTGACTATTTTATTAGCCCCATTTGCACCACACGTAACCGAAGAAATTTGGAAGCGATTGGGAGAAAGTGGTTCCGTACACCATGCGACTTATCCAACGTTTGATGAATCTCATTTAAAAGAAGATTCTATTGAATACCCAATAAGTATCAATGGAAAGAAACGAGGCGTAGCTGAATTTTCATCAGATGCGAGTCGGGACGATATCATGGCAGCGGCGGCAGATTTAGAAATAGTAAAAAAGTGGTCTGAGGGCAAGCAGATTCGAAAGATTATTGTAGTGCCTGGACGGATGGTCAATGTAGTCGTAGGATAAAAAATA
Organism: uncultured Saprospiraceae bacterium; assembly: GCA_937974625.1. Lineage (GTDB taxonomy): Bacteria > Bacteroidota > Bacteroidia > Chitinophagales > Saprospiraceae > JAFMDF01. Next base: position 8,726 of record CALJVJ010000018.1, on the reverse strand, counting down.
TCAAGCGGTAACAAGGTCCTTAACCATAGTACCGCTTGATTCAAAAAAACTTAGTCATAATAAATTTAACAGGGGGCGAATTATGACTAATATATTAGAGTGATGTAGAAATAGATTAACCAATTTATTTCTACAACGCTCCTTATTTTACTAATCATGAAAAAATAAGTTAAGCATTCTATAAAAGCCCTTATTGCTTACGGACCAATTCTCCTAGTTTCTGATTGATAATACCAGCCTCTAATCGAATAACATCTTCCTGCTTTTCTAATAATAGAATATCCACTTCATCTCCTAATTGCATTTTTACAGCATATTCTCCTTGAGGGAATAGAGAAAAATCTAAGATTAATTGGTTATTACCTATTGTTATATTTTGTGTACCAGCAGTTACGACTACTTGGTCTGTATCTTCAATACTATAGATAAGTTCTCCGCTTTTGGCAGTAGATAACCCAATAGAAAGTTGTCCTCTATTTTTAGTAGCAGCTAAATCAGATACTTCGGTTACTATCAAATTATTTTGAAAAACAAGTTGTACTTGCGTTGTTTCAGAATAGCTATAAGTACCATCAGGTATCATCTGTTTGATTCGATAGTAAGTAATTCTTTCTTTCGCATTGATATCAAGAAAGCTGTAATTAAGTGTAGCCTCTTTGGACGCGCTTTCAAAAACAGGAAAGAAATTTATTCCATTGTTAGATTTCTCGACAGTGAATTGTAATTGATCATTCTCCTTGTCAATGGTCCAATTGATAATGGTTCCGACCTCAAGGTTAACTGCGTTAACTAAAGGTTCATTAATTTGAGCAGAGGAATTGAAAGATATTGTTCCCCCAATCACAAGCAGTAAAAATAGTTTCAGAGATTTCATAAAAGTAATTTTAATGTTTACAGGAATAGACAAAGGTGTACAATAGCGTATACCTTGTATTTACACTAAACATTTAATTTACTCTGCCTTAATTTGCCTTGATGATTTAGACTAGTATCAGGAATGAAACTAGAACTGCGTATTGTGTTTATCTGGGAGTATAAAAGGGGGGAAGTAATATAGTATGATAGACAAAAAGTATTCCATTTTCTGCCAAAAACCCAATAAAGATAATATTTTAAATAAAATTACTCAAAAAAAGCCCTGTCACATACTTACTATTTTTTGTTTGGCGAAAGGGTAAATATCTAAAAATTTCATTAGCCAGTTCATCTTCCGCTTCCTCATATTTCAACTCTAAAACCACTCCTTTTTGGGATAAGGGATACTGGCTAAAAGCAGTTTTGTGTAAAGGCGGATAAAAATGTAAATCCCAATCAATCGTCATTCGAAATTTCCCGTCAGCAGTACCAAAATAACTACGTTGGTAAGTATTTAAAAGGGTTGGATATAATAATAACAATCGATTTTGTTGTTGAACATTAATTTGGCTAGTAATCTGTGCTAAGTCACTCAACTGAGTGTCTTCTAATTTTAAAATTTGCTTAGTCCCTAATTCGTTATGCTTTATTTTAGTTTCAAATCTAGGCTTTTTAAGAACTTGCAAATCCTCTCCATACCATCGAACTCTATATTTTTTTCGTTGGTTTACCCCTTCAATGTTTTGTATTCCTGTTTGATAATCGGGCGTATCAAAATAGATATTATTAACTTGTCGATTCGGAAATATTTTTCGGAAACCCACAGGATGAAGTTTTACAGCTTGCTCAACCGCTGATTTAGAAAGATGTTCTATTTTATATTTCCGCTCGTACCTCACTCCCCAATAATTTTTTTATCAATTAATTTCAATGTAGACCCTTTATCCAATAAATAAAGTTGTGCTACTTTCTCTGCACCGTAGCGTTTCACTTCGATATTGGCTGGGCCAAATTCAGGCTTTTTTTGATAGGCTGCAAAACCCGTTTCACAATTGACCATGTTCACCAAATTGATTTTTAAAACAGACAAATCTTTTGCCGCTACTCCAATTTGAGCGCCATTAATATAAGTAGAAGTAACATTCACATGCGCCTCCTCTCCGACACTGATACCCTTATCTCCTGCCCCATGAATATCCATCCGCGTGATATTGACCACACTACCTGAGAAGTCAATAGCATCGTTGCCAGTATTGTGTATGGAAAGGTTATTTATCAAGCCTTCACAAAAATCAGCATCAAATCCGTCGGCAAAAGTATTGGAGATTTTACAATCCAATATTTCAAACAAACAACGAACCGTATTCAAAGCATCCTCACAATGGTTATTGATAAAAGCACAATTAAAAAAATGAACGTCTGATTCATGAAAATTGACTGCCCCGGTTAAATTCCAATTGTCTCTTTGCAAGGTATTTAAGTTGTCAAATTGGACAAACTTTAATACGGACTTAGCCTTTTCTTCTCCTAAAACAGTAAATCCATTAGCTGATTGGTCGCTAGAAAATATCCGAATAGGAGCTTCCATTGTACCACTCATTTGCACAGGAGATTTACTTATAAAAGCAGCATTATTAATTAAATCCAAGGCAAAACCTGGTTCAAAAAGCACTTCATAGTTAGCTGGAATAATCAAATCCTTACTAGTTTGGTGTTGACCGCTTTTAAAAATAATTTGCTTGCCTTCTACCTGATAAATCGGGTTACTTTCAAGATTTACGTTCTCAAATAGTTGTTGAGCAGTCGTCGTCGTCGAAGGCACTTTCCAATCTACTACAGGAGCCATGTATAATTCGGATAATCCAGCCACTCGATAAAAAACCGTCTTCACATCATAATTAGCAGGAATAGCTTTAAACTTGGAAGCATAAAACTTGGGCGTTGAGTAAATAAAAACAGGCTTCGCTAGTTTGTCTCGAATCTCTTTATCGTTTTTACCAAAACCAACTACCTCAATCGGCAAATTATGGTGATTGGCAATCATTAAGTTCAACTGTCCGCCTTTTCCTTTTTCTGTCCGTACTTTTATATCAAATTCCCCATAAGGTCGAATTAAGGCTTGCAGTTTTTTACCATGATTAATGACCTTCAAAGAATCGTAGTCATATTTTTTGAATTCTTGCTGAAGAAATTTTGTTCGTTGGGCAATTTGTGGAAAGTAGCTATCCATCGTTTTTTGCAAAAATTCAGGTTGGGAATAAGCATCTAGATAAGCTATATATTTTCTAAAGAAATCTTCATCTGTAAACAGGTATTTGAAATAATCGTGAGGGTGTCGCTCAAAATTAATTTTATACCCTACAAAAGGGCCACCATGATAAGGGGTTGGCGTTTCTCCAAAGCCATCATACCCAATAGGTTCCAGTTTAGCAGTAATTGGGTTATAATAGAAACGAATGTTGTGCCAGCCAATCCCATGATACGCTTCTAAAATATCTGCAATGGCAAAATATCGAGCAAATTGGTCAATATCAACAATTTCAGCAGGTCCTTTTTTCTTAAATTTCAATTGATGTAAAAGCGTTTGGGCCGCTTGAAAGTGCTTCGCTAAAGTTGGGTTTTCTTGCGTCCTAGCCTCTTTAAAAGGACGAATCTCAGCAGCGTCATAAGCCGCATCTTCTCTACCCGTCAGATGGTTTCGTTCGCCCAATTCTTTTACCTGTCGTAAATGACCTTGCCAAACCAAATCTTCCGTCAGTTTAATAATGGGTCCTTCTCTACGTTTTTTATACTCTGCCAATTGTTTATCAAAATGTTCCTCATAGGCATAAACGCCTAATGGTTTTTCATTTAAATACAAATTGATAAAATCATATCGTGGAGATAAAATATCGGCTTTTTCCAAAAATTGGTGAAATAACCATTCATCCAAATAAGACCGCGTAGCAGGATTTTGTACCGAAAAAGTCACCAATCGATTCCAAGCATAGTCGGTCTTGGCTTTGATTCGAAAAGACCATTTACTACCTCTTAGGTGGTCTAACCAATCCCCTTTCAATCGCAACTTTACAGGAACTGTTTTTGCTTCTTTGGCAGAACTAATCTCTCCTTTCACCCAATGGTCTTCCGTAGCTATCAGAATCCCTTTTTTAAAAGCATCTTTTGTTTGCTGTACTAATTTATTCTTGGTTTCGTCTTTGACCCGTATCTTTAAAACATCAGGTTGGAAAGTAGTATTTTCTGTATCGGATAGATTCTTGGTGCCTAATTGCAGGTCTTTATTATCAACACTTGGCCGATGTTCTTTTTCTACCAAAGCACTTATTCCTGATAATAAGGCAACACCCAATAGCAAAATCAGCCAAAAGGGAATACGCCTTTTAGTGGAAGTTTTAGTACTATTTTCTTGTTGAATTATCATTATTTAATTTAAAGGTAGTATTTCGAGTAAGAATCCATACGGACAAGTTGCTCAAGCTACGGCTAACTAGTTTTATTAAAACACTTCTGGCTGGTCAATCATAGAAAATCGAGTATTTTCTGATAGTTCTTGTAAAGCGGTGCTCAACTTCTCCATTTGTCCTAAATTTTCGACTCGACAAAGGAAGGATAAATCTAGACCTTTATCCGTATTATCCATGCGTTTCAGTTCTACAAAAGGAAGGTGAGCTGTTAATAGCTGAGTAATTTGCTGTAAGTCATTCAGGTCTGTTTGAATGTTGACAAACAAACCATCAACCGTTTTATTAATTGGCCCATTCATTTTTTTATGTCCCCACAAAATCAAGAGAATCAGCGGAATAGCAATCAAGCCCATTACAAATTGATTAGCCCCCATCGCCAATCCTAAACCAATGGTCATAAACAAATAGGTCAACTCTTCTGGGTCTTTGATAGCAGCTCTAAACCGCACAATAGACAAAGCACCCACCAATCCTAGGGACAGTGCCAAAGAAGATTTGACAATCGTAATTATCAACATGGTTACCAAAGCCAAGGGCAAAAAGTTATTGGCAAATCTCTTGCGATTAGAGACCGCATCACCATAATTAATATAAAACCACCGAATCAAAGTAGCCAACAAAGCCGTCAGCAAAAAACCGAGAAAAAAGTCGATTAAATTGATGGTATTCGTAAATTGCTCTAAGTATTGTTCAAATTTTAGCATTATTTTTTTGTAGTGCCAAGCTCTGCTTGGTATAATTATAATTGGCAACCAAGCAGAGCTTGGCGCTACAGTTAATCAAAAAACACCTTCCCATTATACCACTCCTTTTCAATAGTCGCATTATTTTTCTCATAAAATTTTATCGCAGGTTCATTCCAATCTAATACTTGCCATTTTAAAAGTCTAGCACCCTGTCTTTTGGCCTCTTCTTCCAATTCATTCCATAATAGTTGTCCGATACCATGTCGTCTATATGCTTCATAAATCACAAAATCTTCGAGGTATAACATACGACCTTTCCAGGTAGAATAATTCATATAATACAACACCATACCGACTACTTTTCCATCTATCTCCGCTACGTGCGATTGAAAAATACCTGCCTCAAAATCATTATGGTAATCTTCTAAAGTAGCCGTCACCTCCTGTTCCGCTTTTTCATAAATAGCCAAGGATTTAACTAAATCGTAGATACTTGGTAAATCTGCTTTGGTCGCTTTTCGAACGAAAATTTTCATTGCTAAGTTTTTTCTGTTACCAGTTGCATATCTTATTAACATTTTGTAACATGCAACTATAAGTAAGTGCTTGGACACAAATAACTTAAGAATTTATGACTGGCTCTTTTTCCGCTATTCGTCGTTAAAAAATATTTCCATAGCGTGGGCTATGCAAAGATTTTTTGCCTTGTCTAGCGAAAAAACACCCTTAGAAATGAAAAATAAATAACTTTAGCCAAGCTACTTGTTCTTTAGTCTTCTAATTTCGTTAAAAATACTCGCCATAGCGGTGCTATGTCTACGTTTTTTGCCTCATTAGAAAACAGAATAACTGCGTATCATGGTCTAACTTATTTAATTTTCATTTCTTAGTCAAAAAGAGAGATTATTTCTATCCACCTACTTATTAGGCTGACAAAAGTAGTTGTTGAAAATGAGAAAATGATAAAAAGTAGCCAAAATATCGGTTAAAGACGTCTTAAACTGACATATCGGCAGAACTAAACGTTATGGTATTTCGTTTGTACAGTATAGAAAGACGACGAAAAATAAAATTCGTGTTTTTCAAATGATTACTTTTTTAATGGTTTAAAAAACTATGAAAAAAGAATCAATTGAAAAACTATTACGAAGTTTATTTTTTCGTCTATAAAAATGAGAAAAGGAAAAGACGAATTTAGAAATCTACTTTTAAAGAGGTTGAAAAGCAAATAGACCAAAGGCTCAATACCTAAAAATTTAGCTGCTTTTATAGCGACAACTTTTAAAAAAAGTGCAAAACAAACTGAACATGAAAAAGCAGTTTATGGTAGAGTTTGAATTACCTGAAGTGTTTGATGAAAAAATCATTGCTTTAGTACCAAAACAAAGAAACGTAGTCAATCAAATGTTGGCAAAAGGAAAAATAAAAACATACTCTTTAGCAATGGATAGGTCTATGTTGTGGGCCATTTTTGTAGCAGAATCTGAGTTTGATGTATTGGAATTAATTTCCGAGTTTCCAATGGCTGAATATATGACCCCTTATATCACCGAGTTGATGTTTACGAATACAGAAAATCAGGTATTACAGTTTTCTTTGAATTAATTTAGTCAGTGGTCAGTAGACAATAGTCATTGCTTGGCTTTTGTGTAAAAATTGACCTTCCTTATAAAATAAACGGCTTGTCTTTTCATTAAGGCAAGCCGTTTATTATTTTTGGACATTCGTATCGTCGTCACTCGATTATTAATAAAAAACACATGCTCCAACAACTCGGAAGAATAGACATTTACCTATTAGACCAATTGATGAAAAATCGAGTACATCCTGCTATGCGTATCTTAGATGCGGGTTGTGGGTCAGGTCGGAATGCTCAATATTTTGTGGAAAACAATTATGATATTTGGGGCATTGACCAAAAAGCGGAAGCGATTGACATCATTAAAGAAAACGTGGGTTTTTGGAACCCAGAATACGACCTTTCTAAATTTAGTGTAGCTGGCTTAGAAAAAATACCATTTCCAGATAAGCACTTTGACTTTATTATCAGCAGTGCAGTATTGCATTTTGCAGAGAATCGAGCGCATTTCTTACAATTGATGGAAGAAAAAATTCGGGTCTTACGGTCAAAAGGAATTATCTGGTTTAGGATGACTGCTAAACATACCTTGGAACAATATGCCGAACATTTATATGATGATATTTATAATTTACCAGATGGGTCCACTCGATACTTATTAGATTTAGAAGTTCTGAGTCAGTTAATGGAAAAGCATTCCTTACAATTTTTAGACCCTTTTAAAACAGTCAATGTGTCTAATTTGCGAACAATGGCGACAGTGGTTTTACAGAAGCGTTAGTAACTAATCAGACCTTTACTAATTTTTCCTCCTTAAAAGACTTCGTAAAAGCAGTCGCAGCCTTCGTCGCTTGGGTCGCATCTGATAATTTTAGTTCGGGTTGTCTACCAGTCAAAATACAATCCACAAAATCTTCTGCCATCAATAAAAAAGCTTCCTGAAATCTATCCCAAAAAGTTTCGACACATTCTTGGCGAATACCGTGTTGGTCATAAATTTCCACCCTATTCATGGCAGCGGGTCTGCCTATCCGCAAAGTTCCGTGTGTACCAACGACCTCCGTGTAAGTATCATGTCCCTGCATTGCCGTTCGACTGGCATTAATAACTGCCATTGTATTATTTTCAAAAACGCAGGTGGTCATCACGTTATCTGCATCACCTGCATCCGTAAAAGCAGGGTATTTATAAGCACCACCAACCGACCAAACCGTCTTCATTTCCGAACCTAAGAACCAACGAGCTAAGTCTATATCATGCACATTAAAATCATGGAAAATACCCCCACTTTTAGTAACATACTGAATCTGCCATTCGGCAATGGTATCTTTATCGACTGTTTGAGACCGTACTAAATACGGTGTCCCAATAGCCCCCGAATCCACTTTGTTTTTGGCATAGCGATAACTGGGGTCAAATCTGCGGACAAAACCAACCACTGCCAATTGATTTGGGTATTTAGCTGCCACCGCCTCTACTTTTTTACAAGCTTTATAAGTAATTGCTAATGGCTTTTCGCTAAAAACGTGTAAGCCTGCTTTCAAGCCTTTAATAATATGCTCTGCGTGCATATCGGTGGAGCTGATGACAAAAACAGCATCTAATTCAACCTTTTTCAGCATTTGGTCATAGTCCGAAAAAGTGTTTGTTAGACCTAATTCGTTTTTGGCAAAAGCCAATTCTTCTTTGTTTATACTACAGGCTGCGACTAAATCAACATCCGGAATCTTATAATGGAGATTTTTCGCATAGGCTTTACCCATGCGACCTAGACCTACGATGGCTACTTTTATTTTTTTCAAGGTGTTTATTTTATAGATATACAAGGATTTCAAATTCTTAGAAGTTATGCTGTTCAGATTTAGGGATATGTAATTTATCGGTTCCTGTTTATTCTGAAAATCGGTGTATTTTGAAATCACAAATCATAGTTCATAAATCATGAATCATAAATCCATCTATAACTAAACTTGATGGATTTATGATGTATGATTTAAAATTTATGATTTGTGATTTTTTTGCCGCTCTATCAAAAACCAGAGAAACTTTATCTATCATTAGGAACAGTCCACCTTGGAGGTTTAGGAATTTACCCTACAGTCCCCAATAAAATATAAATCAGCACAGTCACAATTACCAATG
>CALJVJ010000017.1 GCA_937974625.1 uncultured Saprospiraceae bacterium | reverse complement strand
GTTGCTCCATCAGCATTCCATTCTACCACAGAAGACCAATCGTTTGCACCAGAGTGGAAACCAATCTCGCTTAATCCTGCTAAACTTCCTGGTGCTTCCATACAATTATCGGCTAAATCGAAAGCGATATTGACCACACCTTCTTCTGTTACGCATGAACCAGCTGATAATAAAGCCGCTGAGGATGCGGTTTCACTACCACCAATATCTGAACAATTTCTTAATTCAGAAGCGACCAACATAATATCCGCACAAGCGCCTAAACCACCTTCACCATCAGTTTTACCCTCAGAAGCCCACGGCTCATCTGGTACGGTAGGACCTTGGTTAAATACCATCATAATGTTGTCCAATTCATCAATAGAACCTAATCCGTAGTATGCTACAGGGTCAATAGTTACTTCAAAAACATCATTTCCATTATTTACAGCAGTTGCCGCACCTTCTGCATCCCATTCTACCACACTAGACCAGTTATTTGCTCCAGAGTGGAATCCAATTTCACTCATGCCTGATAAATCGCCTGGGGCAACATCACAGTTGTATTGTAAATCATATCTGATGGTAATCGTACCATCATCATTTAAACAAGAATTTTCAATATTTAAAGTAGTTAAACCGATTGGCTCTGGGTCAGGCTCCTCCATACAGATTTCACAAGATTGGAAACAAGTTTGTGCAACAGCAACATCCATGTCTGCTACAATTAAAACTCTGTTACCACTTTCAGCTGATGCACATTCTCCTACTACAGTCTCTTCCCAACCATCAGGACCATTCTTATATTTAAATTCAATCGTATCGTTTGGCATTACACCAACCGTTGCTGACCAAATACCATTTCCAACATCCGTCAATAATACATCTGTCCAGTCACTGAAAGAACCAGCTACTCGGACACCTTCAGCATTCACATTTTCTTGAGACATATCCACGGTGAAAGTAGCACCTACTAAACCACAACCTACACAAGAAGTATAACAAACGGTTGGTAAAGCTAAGTCTACATTACTCACTTTTACTTCTCTATTTCCAGAGAACCCTGTAGTACATCCACCTGTGATTTCTTCAAAATCTCCACCATTTTTGAACTTATATTCATAAGCAGCTCTTGGTGCAACTTGAACAGTAGCAGACCAGGTACCATCACCATTATCTGTCATTGCCATATCACCAAAATCATTGAATGAGCCTGATAAGAAAACACCTTCGGCTGCTACTTCTACCTCAGACATATCGACTGTAAAGGTTACCATAGGTTGTGTACAACTCATACAAGAGTTGAAACAAACCTCAGCTACAGTAACATCTTCATCTGCTACGGCAGTCATTCTATTTCCTGTTCCACAATCACCACTAAAATCCATTTCCCAACCGTCAGGACCATTTTTGAATTTATATTCTACTGTTGAATTTTTGTCAACTACTAACGAAGCGGAATAGGTACCATCTCCGTTATCGGTCATTGCACCATCGGTCCAACCATTGAATCCGCCAGCGATAAATACACCTTCTGCTGCAACCGTTTCTTGGTTCATGTCTACGGTAACAGTCAAAGTAGCTTGATTACAACCTACACAAGCATTAAAGCAAACCGTTGGAAGCGTGCCTCCAGGACCTGGAACAGTTAAAACTCTGTTTCCGCCATCGTTTGTACAATTTCCTGTAATTCCATCTTCCCAACCATCAGGACCATTTTTGAACTTGTATTCTACTACTTGGTCAGGAGAAAGGGTGACCGTAGCGGACCAAAGACCAGTTGCTTCGTCTAAAGTCATAGCTCCATCTGTCCATTCGTTGAAAGAACCTGCAATGAACATTCCTTCAGCAGCTACAGCATCCAATTGTGAAGGGTCAACTACGAAAGTAACTTGGGTAAAGCAACTATAACAAGAGTTGAAACATACTGTTGGTAAAACTTCATCCGCACCACCAACTGTGTGGCCTCTATCTCCTAAAGTTCCTTCGACGGTACATTCTCTTACTTCGTTTGCTTCCCAGCCACCTGGACCGTTTTTAAATTTATAAGCTAACATATCGCCTTGACCAAAGCGACCAGTATAAGACCAAGTACCATCACCGTTATCCGTCATTGCTGCATCACTCCAATCAGTGAAAGAACCCGCAATAAACATTCCTTCGGCATCTATCGAATCTTCTAAACTCATGTCTACCGTAAAAGTCACGCTAAAAGTATCTACTGGACCACCAACTGAACAAGCTTCACAGTTATTCCATTTGAAACAAGAACTAGTAGCTCCATCAACAGTAATTACTCGATTGATAAATTCACCATTATCACCAAAAGCCATCGTACAAGACTGCGCTTCTTCCCATTGTTCCTGAGCGGTCCAACCATCCAATTGGAATTTATAATCGTAATTTCCGTTAGCTAAAGGAATGGTTGTTTCCCAAATTCCATCACCATCTGCATCTGTCAAAGGATTTGCATCACCAGACCAGCCATTAAAGTTACCACTTAAAAAGACGGTCGTAAATGCTTCGGTATAATCACTCATATCTACAGAAAAAGTAACATCAGGGTCAGATGGTGTAACTCCTACACAAGCATCACAATTATTCCATTTCCAGCAGAACGTTTCGTCTCCTGTTACAGTAATTACCCGATTGATAAATTCACCGTTATCACCAAAAGCCATTGTACAAGACTGAGCTGCATCCCATTGTTCTTGAGCAGTCCAACCATCTAATTGATATTTGAAATCATAATCACCTGCAGCTAAAGGAATAGTCGTTTCCCAAATTCCGTCACCATTTGCGTCAGAAAGCGGATTAGCATCACCAGACCAGCCATTAAAATTACCACTTAGAAAAACAGTTGTAAATGCTTCAGTATAATCACTCATGTCTACAGAAAAGGTAACGTTTGGCATTCCTCCGCTTCCGCCTTCTCCACAAGCATCACAGCCATTCCACTTAAAACAAGAACCTGTGTCTCCATCAACGGTAATTACTCGATTGATAAATTCACCATTGTCCCCAAAAGCCATTGTACAGGACTGAGCTGCATCCCATTGTTCTTGAGCAGTCCAACCGTCTAATTGGAATTTATAATCGTAATTTCCATTTGCTAAAGGAATAGTTGTTTCCCAGATTCCATCACCATCCGCATCTGCCAAAGGATTAGCATCACCAGACCAACCATTAAAATTACCACTTAGAAAAACAGTTGTAAATGCTTCGGTATAATCATTCATGTCTACAGAAAAGGTAACATTAGGAGTGCCACCAGTAGCGGTGCCACAATCGCCACAGCTATTCCACGCGAAGCAAGAATTTGTATCTCCATCAACGGTAATTACTCGATTGATAAATTCACCATTATCACCAAAAGCTTGCGTACAAGGTTCTGCTACTGCATCCCAGCTTTCTTGAGCAGTCCAACCATCAACTTGAAATTTATAGTCATAGTTTCCATTTTCTAAAGAAATAGTTGTTTCCCAAATGCCATCACCATCAGCGTCTGCCAAAGGATTTGCATCACCCGACCAACCATTAAAATTACCGCTTAGAAAAACAGTAGTAAAAGCCGCCGTATAACTATTCATATCCACAGAAAAGGTGACATTTGAGGCAACAACTGGAGGAGGAGGAGGAGCCACAACAGCAGCAGTCGAGCCACACGAATTAAATCCCAAAAGATTAAGGCTTTGAGATTCTGAGGGAACCGTTATTACGCGATTGCCAAATCCATTCACACAATCTCCTTCTATCCCATCTTCCCAACCATCAGGACCATTTTTAAATTTGTATTCTACCTCAGTACCCGGTGTTAAAGCAACTGTTCCATACCAGTTCCCATCGGTATTTTCAATCATGGCCATATCTTGCCATTCGTTGAAACTACCAGAGATTAACATTCCTCCATCGTTAATGGTCATTCCTGTGACATTAAGAAAAAAGGTAATGTTTACTGTCGTGTCTTGTGCCGAGAGGGTAAATGTCGAGCACAAGAGCAATAAAGCAAAGTAAAATTTTTTCATTCCGAAAGTTTTAATTAATAAAGTTTTGTGAAGTAAATTTTTGGTAGTTCCATAGATTTTTTCAAACTTCTGGAATACCAACTTTTACAATATTGGTTATCTGCAGTATTTTAAAAATTATTGATGAACTAAAAATTTAGCAACTGCGCTTTTTCCTGTTTTATCTTGCAATTGCAATACATAAAATCCAGTAGGCAGTTGATTCCGATGAATTACCAACTGATTATTATTGGTTTTTTGGTTTAAAATAATATTTCCTAAGGCGTCGAAAACTTTTAGGGAAATAGTTGCTTTATCGGGGTTTTGGAATTGAATAAGCGCTTCTTTGCGTATCGGATTTGGCTGTACGCTTAAATTGAATGCGCTTTCATTTTTTGCCTCAAATATATTGGTAGCCATTTCAGCTTGTGGGTTGATATTCAAGGATTGATTGACCGGAATATCAGTTCTGATTTCTTCGGTTCCACCTAAGTAGTTAATAATCAAACTATCTACATTCTCCGCTTTCCCAAGTCCAAAATGGACGATACTACTATGTTGAGAAGCATGACTGCTTCCTCCATTTATTTCTTCTATCCAAGATTCTCCATTTACTACAATCCTTAGGTGAGCGCCATAGGCGTCAGTATTATTGATACCTTTTAGATTAACTTTTAACCAATTATTTCCATTGTTTAATTGATTTTCATAATATAAAACAGGTTTTCTAAATTCAGGATTATGAGAACCGTTTACCCTAACGATGACTAAATCAACATCTCCGTCATTATCAAAATCTCCTTTAGCCAATCCTCTGGCAGTAGCAGCATCACCAAGCCCACAAATTTTAGATTCGTCTGTAAAAGTAATGCCTCCTTTTTCCGCTGAATAACCTTGATTGATAAATAATTTATCTTCATTTTGTAAACTAGTGCGATTGAAAGACAATGCAGATATAAAACCATTGGCAACAATTAAATCTAAATCGCTATCATTATCGATGTCTAAAAAGCTAGTGCCCCAGCCGACCGTCAAATCTGTTCCTGCATAGGTATCTTCAAGCCCTGCGAAAGCGGTAGTATCAACAAATTTTCCATTACCTACATTTTGTAATAAAGCATTACGACCAATATTGGTAATGTAATAATCTAGGTCATTATCTTTATCATAATCTCCTCCAGCTATGCCCATCGCATAAATACCTACTTTGATGGCAGAAGAATCTTCTATAGCAGCGAAAAATTCAGGTTGAGTCTCTGTACTTTGGTTTATCAAAAGGTTATTAGGGGCGACCCATTGTCCATAATCGTTTATGACCATTAAGTCAGCATCATTATCATTATCAAAGTCCGTAAAAGTACTGGCTAATGCACAGCCTTCATCTGCTACCAATAAGGCTTTTCCTTTTTCAGAAAAAGTACCATCTCCATTATTAATTAATAAATAATTGGGCTGACATTCGTGATCATAACCTGATAAAATACCCAATTCTCTATCTGCGATGTAACCGAATTTTTCTACATAATTGCCTATATAAATATCGAGGTGACCATCTAAATTGATGTCAGCAAACGCAGCAGTAGTACTCCAAGCAATCAGGTCATTAATGCCTGCGGAAAAAGAAACATCCTTAAAAGTGCCATCGCCATTATTTTGAAAAAGAATATTGGGCGTATCTTCTCTGGTGGTTATAAAAACATCTCTAAAACCATCGTTATTAATATCTCCTGATACCACACCAGTAGTTCGGTAATTAGCAGTAAGTCCCAATCCAGCTGCTTCCCCAATCTCTGTAAATGTTCCATTGCCATTATTTTGATACAATACATCCCGATGACTACCACCATTAATCCAAATATCCTCCCAGCCATCTTGATTGAAGTCAAATACTGCAACACCGCCGCCCATTAAATTTCCGTTATGGAAATAATGGTTAATACCAACTTCGGTTGCTTTTTCTTGGAAAATAGTTTGAGTAGAACTTATGGAAGGGTATAGGTAGAGTAAGGCAATAAAGAGGTTTATTACAATTGTGTTATTGATAGGATGGGTGCGATATGTGCTTGGACTAAATTTCAAAATTTAAAGTTCCAATATTTTGTTTTTGCTTGTATTTTTCGAAATCAAAACTGTACAATTTAGCAGGTCGATGGGAGACATTATTCTGAACCTCCTTTAAATCAATTAATAAGCCTAATGCCATTAATTTTCGTCTGAAATTTCTTCGGTCTAATTCAATATTTAAAACAGTTTCATAAAAGTTTTGTAATTGAATTAAGGTGAATTTTTTTGGTAACATGGAAAAACCTATGGGCTTTTCTCTTACGGTTCTTTGCAATCGGTTATAAGCATCTCTCAAGATTTTTTGATGGTCAAATGCTAAATCCTTTATCTGTTCCAATTCAATCCATTCAGGGCGTTTGTTTTCGACATCCTCTATATGTTTTTCATATTCTGTTATACTTATCAGGGAATAATAGGCTAGGGTAACCACTCTTCCCAAAGGATGCCTATCGGGATGGCTATACACACTCACTTCTTCCAAGTATAAATCCTTTAAGGACGTGCAATTTTTAAGAATCCTTTTAGCCGCCTGGGTCGTGGTTTCT
The DNA here is from genome assembly GCA_937974625.1 of uncultured Saprospiraceae bacterium. Lineage (GTDB taxonomy): Bacteria > Bacteroidota > Bacteroidia > Chitinophagales > Saprospiraceae > JAFMDF01. The sequence goes on along the minus strand of CALJVJ010000017.1, from coordinate 71,847 downwards.
CTGGCTTCTAGCAATTCTCCAATTAACGATTTTTGTCCCACATAAGGAGGCATATTACAGTCAATCAATAAGACTTTCAATTTGGAGGTATCATATCCAAATATCACGCAGTCTACAGAAATTGAAAATTTTGTTTCTTCCTGTAAATGCGAGAGTCGTGTATTAATGTTTGCTGTGTTACTAGTCGTCATTTTCATTGCTGTCAATTCTTTGTGTTAAATTGACACAAAGCTTTTGAAATACGAAACTAGTAAATTTATTGTATATAAAAAATTTTAGTTATGTTTTTTTTGTTAAAATATTGTAAAAATAAAATTATGTTTATTGGCGAAGATAGGTAATGGATTGGTTGTCAATTGATTGAAGGTGTTATGCGGAAGTTATTAAAGTATCAAGGGATTCATTGGAGGTTGAATTTTAAATAAACTAAGCCTTTGAGTGGGCTTGTGTAGAAAGTCAAAAACATCCATATTTTTCATTTATTTTTTATAAAAGGCTGATTTTAAGTTAACTAAAATTTTGAAAGTTTAATAAACTTGTCCGCAAAACTGACTTTCTACAAAACCCCTGCATTATAGGAGCTTGATTAGAACAAAAACTAAAAAGAGGCGGTACTTGTGAAAGTACTGCCTCTTTTATACTAATAGGTGAAATTATGTTAATTGCGTTTAGCAGAAACGCCAATCGTCATTTTTGCATCTAGATTCATATCTCCTAATGGCGTTCCACCCATCGTTACTTTTCCAGATAAATCTTGCTGAATATCAGAAGTAATCGCCCATCCTGTTTTTTCATCTACTACAATGATACCAGAGATAGGACCAGAAAGTTTATACGTCATTTTCATTCCTTGTGCTTCAATCGGTTCAGCATTTGGGTCACTTTTCGCTTCTCCAGTAACATCAATGGTTACTTTACCTCCACTTCTTTCTTTTACGGTATAAGTATAATCAGAACTTAAAGCGATGCCTGATTTTGTTTGGATATTTTTTGACCAGGTGTCACCAATAGCCATTACTTTACCTTGAGAAAAACCTGTAATGGTTTCAAAATTGTTTTTGAAAGCATCCTCTCCGATATACCCTTCTAATAAAGAAGCGGCTTGTTCCCCACCTTTGATTTTACCAAGCACTTGCTTTAATGCTTCGTCCGCACCTTCAATACTAGTGACTTTTCCATTTTTGTTTAGACTAGCTTGCATGGTTTTTCCAATCAACCCACCTAAACTACTGAAAGGGGAGTTGGCGTCATTATCTCCTTTTTGAGAATCATAATTAAAGTCGCCAGCCATTGGGATACTTACATCCACTGCCATTTTTTCAATCTTAAAATCAATATCAGTAACACCAGTTGGCTTAACAGCTTTTACTAAAAAATCAAAATCTTGGACCGCTTGTCCAACAATATCAAACTTCTGTCCCATCATAGACATGCCTACATTATTGGAAGTCGTAATTGTATAATCTAAATTGGCCCCACTTTCTAATCCCATTTCCATGGTCAAAGGTTTGGTAGCACTACAAGCTGCTAATAAAACAACCGCTAATGAAAAACTAAAAAACTTAACTAAAGAATTCATATAGATGATTTTGTTTATGAATATTTTTTGAATGAGTTGTGAATCTGTCTCTTATGACGCAAAAATCTTATTTTAGGAACACAAAGAAATAACAAATTAAGGGAATCGGCTATAAATTTTCAAAATAGCTCATTTTTATACCTAATTAGAATTCATAAGTTTTGAATTTTAGTACATTTGCAACCTAGTATTATTTTTTCAAAGTTCCTTAGATTTAGAATACTTTAACTACACTTATTAATAGTATGAAAAGACGACCTACTTTAGCAGAACGCTCCGTTAAACAAACTGATTTGACCTTACCGAATCAGACAGCCTTTTATCGAGGGAAGGTTAGGGATGTTTATACGGTTGAAAATCAATTGATTATGGTTGCTTCAGACCGGATTTCTGCTTTTGATTATATCTTACCACGACCGATTCCTTATAAAGGTCAAGTGCTCAATCAAATTGCCACTCACTTTTTAAATAGCACGGAAGATATTTGTCCTAATTGGTTGTCTGCTACGCCTGATGAGAATGTTGCAGTTGGTATTGCTTGTGAACCGTTTAAAGTAGAAATGGTCATTAGGGGGTATTGTGTAGGACATGCTTGGCGGACATATCGCGCTGGTGAAAGAATGCTTTGTGGCGTGAAAATGCCAGAAGGATTAAAAGAAAATGACCCTTTTCCAACACCTATCATTACCCCAGCAACCAAAGCGGAGGAAGGACATGACGAAGATATATCTAAAGCAGAAATAATAAAGCAAGGCATTGTTGCTAAAGCAGATTATGAACTGTTAGAAAAATACACCTTCGCACTATTCCAAAGAGGTACCGAAATGGCTGCCAAACAAGGATTGATTTTAGCAGATACTAAATATGAGTTTGGTAAAAAAGATGGGAAAATATATTTAATAGACGAAATTCATACGCCCGATAGTTCAAGGTATTTTTATAAAGACGGCTTTGATGCACGACAAAGGAAAGGAGAGAAGCAAAAGCATTTATCGAAGGAATTTGTCCGAGAATGGTTGATTGCAAATGGGTTTCAAGGATTAGAGGGGCAAAGTATGCCAGTTATGCCTAATGATTTTGTGGAATCTGTATCTGAAAGATACATTGAGTTATATGAGCAAATCACTGGTAAGCAATTTAAGAAAGCGGATACGACCAATGTTTTGGAGCGGATTGAACGAAATATATTGGCGTATCTGAAAGGTTAAGGTAGGAGTGTTGGATGAAAAAAACGCTATTTTAAACTATCCAATTAGAAAATTCGTTTTTATAACAATCGTCATATAAAAACAAGCTTTTGAAAAAACTCCTTTATATCTTGCCGGTACTCATGATTTCTTTTTGTAAAAAAGAAGAAAGTACCCGCATTTTTAATCGAACCTGCGTCACGACTCAGCACCATGAATTGATTATCGGTGATATTGAAGTCTATGTAAAATATAATGCGACTGACTTTAACTTTCCTGGATATGAAGATTTAGCAGAATACGATACCGTTTTCACCACGAATGCGCAAGGGAGTGGCTGTATTGAAAATTTGCCTATAGGGAAGCATTGGTTAGTAGGTATAGGTTTTGATGCAGCTATCAATCAAGGGATTGAAGGACGAGATTTTGTAGAAGTTTCTTTTGAAAACCCAGAAGTAGATATGATTTTGTACGTAGGGGAGGAATAAGGACGAGCCTTAACTTGAATAGCGAACCAACTAAAATACGATAAATGAAGGTTTTTGAGTCAATAAAAGCATTACTAGACGAACATCAAATTATTTATAAAACCCTTCATCACCCACCAACTTATACTTCCGAACAATCCGCTGAATACAGAGGAGAAGCTTTATCAACGGGCGCAAAAGCAATTGTCTATAAAATTGAAAAGCAATTTTATCTATTTGTGATGCCTGCCAATAGAAAATTGGATAATAAAAAAATCAAAGCCTATTTTAAAGCAGCAGGATTAAGGGCTAAGAAAACTAGATTTGCCACTGCCGATGAATTAACAGAAATGACAGGTTTAGTTCCTGGTTCCGTTCCACCCTTTGGCGCCCCAATTTTACCATTTACTTTATACCTCGATGCAGAGATTGAACGCAATGAAAAAGTTGCTTTTAATGCAGGGTCCTTAACAGATTCTGTTATCATGCAGCGACAAGATTACCTGAAGGTCGCTAAGGGAACTATATTCGATTTTACTCTGGACTAAATAAATTGCTACGAGTTAATTTGGAATAAAATATAATAGGGAAGAATTTAATTTCTCACAACGACACAACAGCTTATAATATTGGTTCTTAATATTGAGCCGTTGAGGTCCAAATAGTTATCGAGATGAGAAACATTAATATTAATACCTACAAATTTATAATGTTTATTTAATGCTCAAAAATTATAAAATGAAAAACCCATTCAATAATTATTTTAAATCGACGCTATTAATTTTTATGCTTATCATTTGCGTGCTGTCCTGTCAAAGTGATACCACTAAAAATGAGGCTCCTGCAAAAGATGTTTCTAAAACTGAAACGCCAACTAATTTGCCAAAGGAAACCGTTTCAACTGAATCGGAAATAGAAGAGCCTGCTGCTATCGTAGAGGTACTTTTCCCTTGGGTGGACAAACTTAAAATTCGCGATGCATCTAATCTCATAGGAAATACCATTGCTACCGTAGACCGTAAAGATGCTTTAGGATTTACAGGTGAGCAATCTGAACAGGCTGAAGAAATAGTTTTGAGAGGGGTAGTTTATGATGAAAATTGGCTAAAAGTTATTACTCCTGATAAAAAAGAAGGCTGGGTTTTTGGAGGAGCCGTAAAACGAAAAGGGGAGCAAAAAGGAACACCACTTTTATCAGATAAGAAATTTTCTTTCCCTCATTTTGGAACTTTTGACTTATCTACTTGGAAAGATTTAGGAACACAAACCGGTGGCGATGAAGTAGATTATAGCACGACTACCTATCAAAAAAGAAATGAAATTCTTGAAGTAATCACTACGGACATAGGTGAATTTCACTATGGATATGATTACAAACTGATGGATGGGGAGAAGAAAATTTTAAAGACTAGAAGCTTTAGTTTTTCTGCAACTCCGGATGGGGCAACAAACGAAATAGTTGAGACCGTAAAAGATTTTATGGTCAATAAAGAATTCACTCGCAAACAAAATTTAAGGGCACATTTTTACCAATTGAATGCAAAGCCTAAAATGGTGAATGGACCTTGGTCAGAAAGTGATATGGAGACGACTAATGCGAACTGATAAGTTCTGAGGTAATGAATAAGAAATAATTAGATGTTTGAATTTTACCAATACGATTGCTCTTAATCGTATTGGTAAATTTATATTTTTCGCCTTCTTTAAGGCATATGAATTCTGCTTCGAAATTTTAGGTTTTCAATTTTACATTTAGACATACTCTTACCTTCTTATTCCATATCAACCCGTCTGCCAACAATCCAAAAAGCCAAACTCCCAATTAATCCAACTACACACAAAACCAACCATAGTCCATTAAAACCTAGACTTTCTATCATTTGGAACCCAGCGGCAGGGGCAACCACACTAGCTGTTGCCCAGGACATGCTATATAATGCCATGTATTGTCCCCGATTACTTTCATTGGACCGATTGGCAACCCAAGCACTAGCGAAGGGCATATAATAGATTTCACCCAAGGTCAACACCAAAATACCCAAAGCGGCGATTCCAGCCCAATTAGTAGGAATCAAAAAGCAAAGAAAACCTATCCCCACTAAAAATGCGCCTATTGCCATAATCTTGAACGGTTGATTCTTTTTCTCTGCAAGATAAACCAAAGGCATTTCTAGAACCATAATGAGTAAACCATTGAGGCCCATAAATATCCCAATTTGAGACTCATCTAGCCCTAATTGCTGTTTGAAAAAGACAGGAATGGTATAAAAAAACTGCAAAAAGGCAAAGGCTAATAAGCCAATGATAAATAGGAAAAATAGAAAATTGAAGTCTTTATAAGGAGAAGTTGCCAGTTCTTGGTTGACCCTTAAGGCGGTTTTATTTTGTGCCTTTTGCCTTTCCTTAAAATCATCTTTCATGGTGATTCTAAATATAAAAGCAGCAGCTAAACAGGTAAGTGCATCTGCATAAAATAGCCAATCATATCCTTTCCATGCGGCCAAAATTCCACCCATAGCTGGCCCTATCGCAAAACCCATATTGAGGGCTAATCTGAGCAATGCAAAAGACCGGGTCCTATTTTCAGGTTTACTATACTTGGCAACTGCTACTTTATTCGCTGGACGGAAAGCATCTGCGGTTACACTTAGCAAAAATGCCATAAAGGCAATGCCCCAAAACGTTTGTGCTTTCAATATGAAAAATAACACAAAGGAGGTGGCAATCAAAGACCAAAACTGTACCTTGAAATCTCCAATTCTATCTGTCAACCAACCACCGATATAAGCGCCAGCAACGGAACCTAAACCGAAAAAACTCATAATTACTCCAGCCTCTTTAAAAGAAAAATTTAAAGATTGAGTCAAATAGATAGTCATAAAAGGAAACACCATCGAACCAGCACGATTGATTAAAGATATAAAGGAAAGTAGCCAAACTTCTCTACTGAGTCCAGCGTAGGCATTTTTATAAAGCGTTATGGTGTTCTGTAACATCTAGGGTAGTTAAATTGATTTTGCATACAAACCCTAAAAAGTTGGAAATGATTCCTAAAAATTAGAAAAGTTTGAATTAGGCGCAATTTATAAAAATACGATTTCAAAAAATTAGCTCCTAGACTTAAAAAAGTACTTTTATTATTTAGATTAAATCCAAATAATGTAAGTTGAAAAGCTTCCTAGATATGGGATTTATCTTGTTGTAAATTTATTTTATTCAAAAAGATTACGTTCTCTGATAAATTCCGAGGTAGATTTAATTTCAAGCTTTTTTCTGACGGAAAGGAGAGAAAAAAATTAGAATGGAAACGACTTTATCACGGGATTTGTCAGAGACCCAAAGATTATTGGATTTTAAGTACTGACGAATTCATTCGTCGCAAGAAAATATATCTTTTTAATATTCAACGATGAATGAATTCGTCGGTATATTAAGAATTTAAGATTCTAATTGATAATCTATTGTAAACCAAATGCTTAATTATGAAAACTTACCCATTTTTAAAAGTACTAATCAAATTGTATTGGCTATTATTATTGATAGTTCTCGGCTTATTTACGGTTACTATTACTAATACCTTTTTATCTGAGGAAACGGATAAAACCATAGCTGTTACTACTACCTCTAAAACGAATTTTTCTACCATCTCTCCCGAATTATTAGGAAGTGTTGCTGCTGGCAAAAAGCTATTTCGAACAAACTGTGCGACCTGTCATAATAAAAATATGAAATCTGATATGACTGGCCCTGCCTTGGCTGGCGTTCGAGCGCGATGGAGTGATTACCCTGAAAGTGATTTATTCGCTTGGATAAAAAACGCCACTAAGTTAATCGAAGCAGGGCATCCAAAAGCAGTGGAGATTTATACAAAATGGAATAAAGTACCCATGACCGCTTTTAATAACATGACGGAGGCCGAGGTGACGGCTATTTTGGATTATATTGATAGTGTGAAATAGAAAGGTAAGATAATAGGATAGAAGGCAGTATAAATCATTGCATGAAGCGGACTGTCTTCTGTTCTAAAAATATTCAAGTATTTATTTACCTTTACAATCATTCAATATAACCAATCACACAACAATTGCAATGCTTTTAAAAATTTCAAATTTCTTCTTTATTAGTTTGATAATCATGAGTTGTGCTACTACCAAAGGCGTTTATACCGTCCAAAAGATTGATACGCCTATACAATTATCTGGAAACGGAGCAGATGAAGCATGGAATAATGCGGTTATCTTGTCCGATTTCTCCTATCCTTGGCGAGCGGAAACAGCTCCCTTAACAGAGTTTAAAGCGCTATATGACGATACCCATTTTTATTTCCTCTATAGAGCGATTGACCCAGATATAATTACCAAAAAAGGAGACCTAGTCGAAATGGCTGCTGTAAATTCTGACCGTATCGAGTTATTTTTTAAAGGGAATGACGATACGCAGCCTTATTATTCCTTAGAACTAGATGCCTTGGGCAGAACCTTAGATACAAAAGCTACCTTTGGACAAAAAGTAGATTTCGATTGGAATTGGCCTGCTAATCAACTGATGGTAAAAGCTAGTATGGATGAGTTTGGGTATTGGGTAGAAGGGAGTATTTCCTTCGCTTCTTTAAGAAAATTGGGACTTTATCAGGATGATAATATTTTGAGAACTGGTTTATATCGAGCAGAATACGTCAAAGGCCCTAATGGAAAGGCAAGTCCAAAATGGATAAGTTGGATTAAACCTGATTCAAAAACACCTAATTTTCATATTCCATCTTCTTTCGGTACCTTGATGTTAAATGATGAATGAGCGCCCCCGCAGGGTGAAAGTCTAGTGGACTTTCAAGCGAATGAACCGCAAAGCGGGTGGGCGGGCAAATGATGAACGAGCGACCCCGCAGGGTGAAAGTCCAATGGACTTTCAAGCGAGAGAACCACGATGAGTGTGTGGACAAACAATGAATTCGTTGATTAGTAAATAGCATTCATACTTAAAAATAATAAAATGAAATTGAGAAATATCTTATTATTCACCACCTTTTTATTAGGTAGTTTCCTTTTATATGGCCAAAACAAACCTGCTTTTTCAAGCATGGATGTTTTTGAATTAGAGTGGGTAGAAAAACCTCAGATTTCACCTGATGGACAAACGATTGTTTATGTTCGTCGAGGCATGGATATTATGACAGACCGACGCCAATCTCGGTTATGGTTAGTGAATGCCGATGGTACTGGTCACCAAAAATTAAGCAGCATGGATGTCAATGAGGGGAACCCAAGATGGTCTCCTGATGGACAGCGCATTGCTTTCACGGCTTCTACCAAAAATGGTTCGGAGCTATATATTTATTGGGTACAAACAGGAAAAATAGCCCGTATTTCCCAACTCACTAGTTCACCTAGAGGCATCAATTGGTCGCCAGATGGTAAACAAATTGCTTTCTCCATGTTTGTCTCAGGAAGTGAATTATCCTTGGTTAGGCCTCACAAAAGACCGAAAGGAGCAAAATGGGCGGATGCGCCAAGAGTAACTTCCCGTTTGAAGCATGAAGCAGATGGTTCAGGGTATATGAAACCAGGGTTTTCTCAGTTATTCGTTATGCCTGCTGAAGGGGGAACACCTCGACAAATTACCAAGAGTAATTATCAACATCGCTCCGCCCCAAAATGGTCTAAAGATGGGCAGTCTTTGTATTTCTCGGCGAATCGTAAGGAGGATTGGGAATATGACTTTAGAAACTCAGAAATATATAAAGTATCGATTGCTGATGGTAAAGTAACTGCCCTAACGGAAAGAGATGGACCAGATAGAAGTCTCTCCATTTCTCCTGATGGCAAAAAGATAGCCTTTTTAGGGTTTAATGACAAAAAGCAAACCTATCAAAATACCTTGTTGTACGTCATGGACAATAATGGGGAGAATAAGCGTCAAATTAAAGTTGAATTAGACCAAAGTATTAGTAATCCTATTTGGGATGCTACAGGAAATGGTTTGTACTTTATGTTTGATGAAAATGGCAATACCAAAATTGCCCATACTGACCTTAACGGAAAAGTGAACGTCCTCACCAATAATGTGGGAGGAACAGGTATCGGGCGACCTTATGGTGGTGGTTCATTTACCGTCTCTAAAAATGGGGTAATTGCCTTTAACCAAACGACACCAAATTATCCAGCAGAATTAGCACTGACAGATAAAAATGGCACTGCTGCTAAAATGGTGATGTCCTTAAATAGGGACTTGTTGGACTATCGGACATTAGGCGAAGTAGAAGAAATCTGGTATAACTCTTCCGTTGATGGTCGAAAAGTCCAAGGCTGGATTGTGAAACCACCGTTTTATAAAAAAGGAGAAAAGTACCCTTTACTAGTAGAAAATCATGGTGGCCCGATTTCCAATTACGGGGACCGATTTTCACCAGAAATTCAATTATATGCATCGGCTGGCTACGTTGTTTTTTATCCTAACCCTAGAGGAAGTACCAGTTATGGAGAAGAATTTGCCAATTTATTATACCATAATTACCCCGGAGAAGATTATAATGATGTGATGGATGGAGTAGATGCCGTTATTTCAAAAGGCTATATCAATCAAAATGAATTGTTTGTTACAGGTGGTAGTGCTGGAGGTATAATGACTGCATGGATGATTGGAAAAAATAATCGTTTTAAAGCGGCAGCCGTTATCAAACCAGTAATGAATTGGATAAGCAAAACCTTAGTTGCAGATAACTATTACGGCTATGCCAATACCCGATATCCAGGACAACCTTGGGAAAATCCTGAAGCCTACTGGAAATTTTCGCCTTTGTCTTTAGTTGGAAATATTGAGACGCCTACTTTAGTTATGGTCGGGACCGCAGATTTGCGTACCCCGCTTTCAGAAGCTAAACAATTATACCATGCTTTGAAATTGAGAAAAATTGAAACGGCTTTAGTAGAAGTGCCGGGGGCTTATCATTTGATTGCGAATCGCCCTAGCCAGTTGATTACGAAGGTTGAGCATATATTGGCTTGGTTTAAGCGGTATTAATGATTTGAACCTCTCCATTGGAAATATTCGAATATTTCCAATGGAGAGGTCTAAAGTTTATCATATTTGCTACTTTTTTTAGTTACAACTCCAACTAATAATTTATCTACCACCCTCCAAATAATTGCTCAAAAATACCATGCTCTCCACTTTCGAAATAATTATCAGGATTTAAAGAAGATTGAATAACAAAAGGACTTGTTCTAGTGGTATCTCTGTAAGCTTTGATAAGGATAGGCGTTGAAAGATTATTACCTTCTAAGGCAAGTGTTTTGTATAATAAATCGTTCGATTGCAGGTCTTCAAAGTCATCAGCGAATGTCCCGCCAATAATTTGTTGTAAGCCATCGAGGTAATTAAATAGGGTAGTAGAGTCAACTGGTCCACCATCTTGCGTCCAGCTATTGCCATTTTTTTCTAGTACGGTGGTTGTTCCAAGGGTATTGATAGATACTTGGGTTAAATTTGCCTTGTTAACTTTTAAAATTTCCTTGTTTCTATAGGCATCAAAACCTTGACTCATGGTCATGCTTAAAAAACCATCTACTGCATATACTTCATCACCGCCTTCCAATCGAACGTAGGAAACACCTTGACGCGTCTGTTGGTTAAAATTGAAACGACCGACGATAAAATCCTCTAACAATTTATCGCCAGCATAAGCTTTTACTCGACTACCACTGGTTGCCTCAACTTCGTAGTCTACCCATTTATCTGGACTTTTAGAAGCAACTCTTTTAGTTTTGATAAGTGCCAGATTTCGTAAAATAGAAGTGACTGCGCCTTGATTGGCTTTGTTGGTGACATTGCCTTTGGAGATGACCCAAAAACTATCTTCCTTTTTTAATAAAATTTCTTCTTGATTATCACTTTTTGGGTAGAGTAAAATAGAAGTGATGGCTGACGTATCTAATTGAATTAATTCTGTTTTAAAAGTTCGTTTTTTCTTTTCAAAAGCAAACTGGCTAGCTAGAAATACGACCAATAAAGAGAGGAAGATTAATAGGAGTGTCTTATTTTTCATTTAAATTTATTTAGTCAATGGGCATTAGTCATTAAGTCATTGGTGCACTTAATGCTTATGACCAATGACTTAATAACCAATGACTTAAATATATCTTTCTTGCATACGTTTCATGCGAAGATTCCGTTGACGATTAGAACGGAATAATGCGTATAGCAGCACTAGTACAATAGGTAAGCCAAAATTTAAGTATTTAATCATATCTCGTTTTCCTGCATTTTCGTCTCCTAAGTATTCACTATCAATCGGACGAGAAGCAACTCCTTTAGTCCGAAGCGCAATCAATCCAGTATCATCGGATAACCAATCAATACTATTGACCATCAAGCTGGAATTATCAGACCGTTGACCTCCTTGCTGTCCTGCTGTGGCATAATCTCCGTCTCCAAAAACGACCAATTTTCCTCCAGTTGTGTTGTTTTCTAGTACGCCTCCAACGACTAAATTGGCAGAGGGTAAATCCGCAGCTGTCCATTTTCTTTGTACATCAAAATAGGTAGGCGGTTTAATCGTACCTGATTGGGCGGACGAAAAAGCGATTGGTGTAAACGTGCTTGAACTATCCCCAATAAAACGAATAGGGCTGGCAAAAGGCATGATAATTTGCTCTAATCCTTTGGTAATTGGATGGTCGGCAAATTTAGAGATTAAAGGTAAAAAAGGAAAGTTTACTGGGGTGTTCATCATAAACGGCCCTTGACGTTGCTGCACAGTAACACTCCCACAAGTAGCATCAATTAAAAAACTACCTTCCACCTCAATACCTTTGCTTTGTAGCCAACTTTCTAAACCTGTGACTATTTCCGTTCCTTGTGCGGTTTGTAAATCACCATTTACTCGATTCAGGCTGAGCATTATTTTTCCACCTTTTGAATAATAATCGTCCAACTTGGCAATATGGCTAGGTGGAATAGAGTCTTTAGGAGCAACAATGGCTATGGCTCTAAATCTACTTGGTATTTCGACTTCTGTTTCTAGATTCACATTTTCTACCGTATATAAAATGGATAGAGATTGATAAACTTGTTGCAAATCAGACAAAGAAGGTTCTCCATGACCTTGGACTAATCCAATAGATGGTTTTTCTAAAACTGCCAGTTTTTTTACAGCCGTTGTTAATGCGTATTCCATACCTGCACCAGAAACAAGAACTGGTAATATTTCTTTTACCTCGCCAGCTTGCAGTACAGCCCCAGAAAAGACTTTCTGCTGTTTGGACTGGTCTTTTTCTCTGACATTAATCATTAGCGGTTGGATGCCATTTTGGATAGCTTCTTGCTGAATTTCCTCTGTTTCTGGGTCTATAATTTCAAAGTCAATCATCCCATTAGAAAGAGCGGAATATTCGAAAAGCATATTTTCAAAATCCGTTTTAATCTTATCAATCTGCTGAGGCATATTGCTTGAAAAATAAGCAGAAATAGTAATAGGTTCAGTTAATTCACCCAGAATGTCCTCAGTAGCTTGACTCAAAGTGAATTCTTGGTCTTCCGTTAAGTCAAAGCGTAAGAAAAACCGTTTGGAAAGTAGGTTGATTAACACCAAAATCCCAATAACAAGTAGCACGGAAATGGTATTTTTCATTAGAAAATCGATTGTAGAATTATTTTAAAAATTGGGCAAATTTAAAAAATGTGCATTAAAAATCACAAATAACTAAAGGAGAGAAATGAATTTTTTTTTCTATTATAAATCCTGATAAATTAAAGTTCGTTCAACTATTGGAGGTAAGCTACCTAATTGACCTATTTTAAGTTCAGCCATACTTCGACCAGCTTTTGCTCTATTTATCAAGGATTGTCCATCTAATAAAGCGGTTAAATAGCCTGACCAAAAAGCATCTCCCGCCCCTGTAGTATCTTTGACTTTTACTGTCCTAGCTGGTAAGAATTTAGTTTCCTGCTTATTAGCGACCCAACAACCATTTCCACCGAGGGTCAAACAAACTTCCTTCGCACCTAAGCCTAAGAGAAAATCGATTGCGGTTTTAGGCTTTTCTAAAGGGCTTTCATACAATCTTTCCCAATCTACTTCACTCATTTTAATAATTGCACCCATACTACAATATTGTGCCACTACTTTTTGGGCTTCTACTCTATTGGGCCATATCTTAGCAGCATAATTGGCGTCAATGCTTAATTGACAACCTAATCTAGCAGCCTTCTTGGCCCCTTCTAAAATCACAGATTGTGCAGGTTGTTGACTCAGTGCAAAACAAGTCGTATGAAAGATGGAAACTTTTTTGAGTGTTTCTGTTTTGATTTGAATAGAAGAAATTTGGCAATCAGCACCGCGATAAGCTTCGAAGTTGGCAATGGATTTAGAGCGAGTTACTAAAATTAGGGTAGTGGGAAAGGGCACTTGCTTCAAATCGGTACAATCAATAGGTAAGGCTTTTACATAATCCAATAAAAATTGTCCCATTGCGTCTTTTCCTATAGAAGCCACTAATTTAGTTTGATTACCTAGGCGAGCCATATTCATACAGAGATTCGCAGGACTCCCGCCGGGGTGTCTTTGGAACGTAGAAATATCCGTTAAGGAATCGGCAAATTCAGTGCTCATTAAGTCAATAAGCAATTCGCCAACCGATAAAATATCGAAAGGTCTGTTTCTGGTCAAGATTTATTTAGTTTCATACAATAATGCTTGAAAATTCAAACAATACGCTAAATTAGAAATTCTTTTGGGAGAATAAGTAGATATTCAATAAAAATTAGTATTTATCCAATATGATTATTGCAATTGATGTGCATTACCGAGAGAAAATAGCCAGAACTGTGAGCATTGAGTTTGAGGATTGGAAGGATGATACGCCATCTTATATTCATGTTACGGAAATTCCAGTAGCAGCTGCGTATGTTCCAGGGCAATTTTATAAAAGGGAATTACCTTGTATTTTGGAAATTTTAAAATGCAGCGATTTATCCAAAGTAACTGCCATCATTGTTGATGGCTATGTGGTGCTGGATGATGATGGGAAAAAAGGATTAGGTGGGTATTTATATGAAGCGTTAAATCAAAAAATTCCTATTGTTGGTGTGGCAAAGCGTGCCTTTTACGCTTTAAAAGAAAAGGTTATTCCCATAAAAAGAGGAGAAAGTAAAAATCCTTTATATGTGACGGCATCAGGCGGTGATTTAGCAGAGTATGCTAAAAAGGTAGTTGAAATGGACGGGAATTTTAGAATGCCCACTTTACTGAAGATATTAGATGTTGAAACCAAGAAGCGGTAATTATTTAAATAATAAACATAAAAGCACCTTTTTCCATTTACAGTTATGTAATATTGCAGCATTCTTTAAGAAAACACACATTTGGTCAAAAAGATAGCAATAAAATCATTTTTTGAATTACCAAAAGAGATTCCTCTCTTTGATGTACGGACGCCTGCGGAATTTATTCAGGGTCATATTCCCAAAGCTCAAAATTTAGCCTTATTTACTAATGAAGAAAGGGTGGTGGTTGGCACTATCTATAAACAAGAGAGTCCAAAGGCGGCTATGCTAAAAGGATTGGAATTTGTAGGGCCCAAAATGCGTCCGTTAATTGAACAAGTTGAAGCTGCAACGACTAGCAATTCCATAGCAGTCCATTGTTGGAGGGGAGGGAAGCGAAGTGGAAGTGTAGGCTGGTTATTAGGGATGGGAGGATTTGAGGTACACACCTTAGATGGAGGCTACAAAGCCTATAGAAATCATATTCTACAACAGTTTCAAGACCTCCAATTGAAGCTGATTATACTTGGTGGTAAAACGGGGGCAGGCAAGACAAAAATATTAAAAGCATTAGCGGAAAAAGGAGAGCAAGTTATTGATTTAGAGGACTTAGCACACCATAAAGGTTCTGCCTTTGGTTTCATCGGGGAGCGGCCTTCACCGAGTGTTGAGCAATTTGAAAACAACCTTTATGAAGCCTTAACCCAATTAGATTTAACCAAGCGAATCTGGGTGGAAAATGAAAGTAGAAGAATTGGAAAAGTGCTGATTCCCCAAGGATTCTGGGACCAAATGCGGCAATCTACTTTAATAAATATTGAATTGCCTTTTGACGTTCGATTAGCTGTTTCTCTAGAAAATTATTCGACTAAAGAGACAAAGGAATTGCAGATGGCTTTTCATAATATTAGAAAACGCTTAGGAGGGAAAAATTTGCAAGATGCTTTGGCTTATCTAGCCGAAGGTAACATAAAAGAAGCAGCTAGCATTGCTTTAAAATATTATGATAAGCAATATCAATACATGCTAGAAAAAAATGAATCTCCGAGCATTAAATACTTGGAGTTTGAACGGGATGAGCCAATAAAAACAGCAGCCTATTTGATTGATTTTGCGAATCACCAATTGTAGCATTTCTACTTTTAAAAAGGAAAAATAAACGATAGTGACTAAAGACTATAAATTAACTCAATATTCGCACGGTGCAGGTTGTGGTTGTAAGATTGCACCTAAAGTATTGGACACCATTTTAAAAAAACATAACACCTTTCCTTCTTTTCCAAATCTAATTGTTGGCAATGAAGAAAGAGATGATGCCGCAGTAGTAGATTTAGGAGATGGTACGGGAATAGTAAGCACCACCGATTTTTTTATGCCCATCGTAGATGATGCAGCAGATTTTGGCAGAATAGCTTCTGTAAACGCAATAAGTGATATCTATGCAATGGGGGGCAAACCATTGGTTGCCATTGCCATATTGGGCTGGCCGATTAATGAAATTCCAGCAGAAGTAGCCAATCAAGTTATTGAAGGTAGCAGAAAAGCTTGTTTAGATGCAGGTATCGCCTTGGCTGGAGGACATAGTATCGACAGTCCAGAACCCATTTTTGGACTAGCAGTAACTGGTAGAGTTCCTTTAAAACATCTTAAAAAAAATGGTGGGGCGACTGCCTCTTGTCAATTATTTTTAACCAAACCCTTAGGCGTAGGTATCTTATCCACTTCCCAAAAGAAAAATAAATTAAGAGCAGCAGATAAATTTATTGCTAGAGATAGCATGATTCAATTAAATAAAATAGGAGAAGTTTTTGCTAAATTACCCTATGTCAAAGCAATGACCGATGTAACAGGTTTTGGATTATTAGGCCATTTATCGGAAATGTGCGAAGCCAGTAATTTATCCGTCAAAATTAATTTTGATAAAGTACCTTTGTTGGGCAAGTCAGTAATTGATTATTATTTGGCAGAAGGCTGCGTTCCCGGAGGAACTAATAGAAACTGGGCGAGTTATGGTCATAAAATTAGCCAATTATCTGATTATCAAAGAAATATATTGTGTGACCCACAGACAAGTGGAGGGTTACTAGTAGCAGTAGAATCAGCAAATATCAAAGAGTTTTTAAACATTACAAAATCAGAAGGCTTAAAATTAGAAGCCTTAGGACAATTTGAAAAAACAGGTAAACATTTAATTGAGGTTGCTTAAAACTAACAGGAAAGGCAGGTCTTTCAGCCACTTAACCTTTCAACCTTCAAAAAGATAAAATATGAAATTAATAGACGGAAAAGCATTAGCCAATACCATAAAGGAGGAAATTGCAGTTGAAGTGACCGCCTTAAAAAAAGCAGGTGGTAAAACGCCTCATTTAGCAGCCGTTTTGATAGGAGATGACCCTGCAAGTGCGGTTTATGTACGTAATAAAGTGAAGGCTTGCGAAAAGGTTGGCTTTAAATCCACTTTAGTAAGAAGAGGTGCGGAGACAACGGAAGCCGAGGTTTTGGAAATTGTGAAAAATCTCAATGAGGACCCTGATATTGATGGGTTCATCGTGCAACTGCCTTTACCAAAGCATATTGATGAAGAAAAAGTCAACTTAGCAATTGACCCTAAAAAGGATGTAGATGGTTTTCATCCAATGAATGTTGGACGGATGGCATTAGGGTTACCTAGTTATTTGCCTGCTACACCTTTTGGGATTATGCAAATGCTTGACCGCTACGATATTGAAACTTCAGGAAAACATTGTGTGGTTATTGGAAGAAGTAATATAGTGGGAACCCCCATGAGTATTTTATTATCAAGAAAAGCTAAAGTTGGGAATTGTACGGTTACTTTAACCCATAGTCGAACAAAAGATTTGAAAGCAGAAACCCTTCGAGCAGATATTATTATTGCAGCGATTGGACGACCAGATTATTTGACAGCAGACATGGTGAAAGAAGGAGTGGTAATCATTGATGTAGGTATCAATAGAGTCGATGATGCTTCAAGAAAAAGAGGATATAGATTGGTAGGAGATGCTAATTTTGAAGGCGTGGCTCCTAAAAGTAGCTTTATCACGCCTGTTCCAGGTGGAGTAGGACCAATGACCATTACTTCTTTGTTGATGAATACGTTGAAGTCTTCTCGGAAGGAGATTTATGGGTAGAGCGTTAAAATTGTTATTAATGCTTAATTGGTAGGATTGAATCACGGATTGAACGGATTTAAATGGATTTTCTGGTAGGCCGAGTGCCTATATATTTGTTATAAATTTTTTAAAAAAAATACTTAGCCATTAAAATTCCTACTCCTGTCAACATTTAGCACTAAAAAACTATATGGGCTATGTGGTAATACCTAAAACAAAGTCACATTTTAATCCAACCTTGTTTTAATTACTTCACCATTCTATTTTCTACCAACATTTTAATAGCTGATTAATTAAGCTTGTTAAAAGACTCAACAGCAGACAATTTTCAATAATTTCGATTTGATATTATAAGCAATTCAGTAGTTTTAGCTAACTTAGCTAGTAAAATACTCAGTTATTGAAATAAATCTACTTTGAATTGTATGAAGGCAACACAACTACTTTCCATATTGGTTTTACTTAGTGCAGGAATTTTTTTTACTTTTTCTTTGGGAAAGGTGGAAGACGAACCTATACCTTTATCTAAGTTAGATACCAAATACATTCCAAGCGAGCAGTTTTTTTTACAAAGAGCTTTTCCGGATGCCAAGGTTGACATCGCTGCTTACACTGAAGCATTGACCACTGCTAAATTGAGTGCTAATTCAAGGAATAGTTTTAATAATTTTTCAGAAGATTGGCAATCCGAGGGACCAGGGAATTTAGGAGCTAGAGTCAACACTATTGCGGTTCATCCAACAGATGATGATATTATTTTTGCTGGTTATTCAGGCGGAGGGGTTTTCAGAACAATGGATGGAGGTTCGACCTGGAAACCTGTGTTTGATGACCAATTATTTTTGGCTATTGGTGATTTGGTATTTGACCCTCAAGACGGCAATACGATTTATGCGGGTACAGGTGACCCAAATGTTTCAGGTTTCCCTTTTTTGGGAGACGGGCTTTATAAGAGTACAGATTTAGGAGAAAGTTGGCAATATATAGGTTTAGAAGAACTACGCATTATTTCTAAAATAATCATTCACCCAACAGATAATCAAACCATTTATGTTGCTGCCATGGGTTTACCTTTTGAACCCAATATGAATAAAGGGCTATATAAAACGACAGATGGAGGCGAAAATTGGGAGCAAGTCCTATTTCTTGGAGGAATAACGGGGGTTATTGATGTTGTTTTTGACCGACAGGACCCTGAAATAGTATATGCAGCAGGATGGGATAGGTTGCGGAATAACCAGATTTCTGAAACCAAAGGTCAAGGGGCAAAAATTCATCGAAGTCTCAACGGTGGTCAAACTTGGGAACAATTAGCAGGTGGCCTACCGCAAGATGACCAATCAAGAATAGGTTTAGCAGCCACTTCGGATGGTGTAGTAGCGGTATACGTGGATGTTGACCATGATTTTCAAGGCTTATATCAAACAAAGGATAAAGGAGAGAGTTGGATAGCCCTACCCACAGATAATGAATTGAACGGGTTTTATAATGGTCTATTTGGAGGATTTGGTTGGTACTTTGCAAAAGTACGGGTCAATCCGTTAGACGACCAAGATATTTCTATTTTGGGTGTTTTAACCTATCGTACTAGAGATGGAGGTCAAAACTGGTCCTTAATTAACAAGACGGCTAATGTGAATGTGCATTCCGATGTTCATGATTTAGTTTTTACAGGAGGAGGTAAAATGTTAATGGGCACTGATGGAGGGATGTATCGATTTAACCTTGATGAAAGTGAGTGGGAAGATATTGAAAATATTCCCACCACTCAGATATATAGAGTTGCCTATAATCCTCATGAACCCCAAAATTACTATGCTGGGGCTCAGGATAATGGCACCTCCTCAGGTAATTATCAAGGTTTAACCGATTGGGAAAAAATATATGGAGGCGATGGTTTTCAAATGGTTTTTCACCCAACGGATGAAAACATTTTTTACGCCGAATCACAAAGAGGTAACATTGGTGTTACGGTAGACGGTGGGGCAACTTTCGAGTCTGGCAGAGAAGGGATAGAAGGGAGTGATAGGAAAAATTGGGATATGCCCTATATCATGAGCAAACAAGACCCTAATGTGCTATTTACAGGCACACAGAGAGTCTATAAGAGTGATGTTGGACCCATTCCCCAATGGGAGCCAATTAGCCCTGATTTAACCAATGGAGAAACAGACGAACTAAGTCAAACTATTTCTACCTTACATCAATCTCCTTTGGATGAAAGCCTTTTATATGTAGGCACAACGGATGGCAATATGTGGCGAACGGTGAATGGAGGAACCAACTGGGACCCCTTAGCGGGTTTACCCAAACGCTATTTTACAGAAGTGATAGCCTCTGCGGATGTAAGAGAAAGAGTTTTTGCTACCATATCAGGCTACAAAGACAATGAAAATACACCTCATGTCTATCAATCTAATGATAATGGAATGACGTGGGAATCTATAGCTGGCAATTTACCTCCTTTGGCGATTAATGCAATGCAAGTAATTCCAGGGTATGACGATAAAATTCTATTTGTAGGAACTGACGGAGGGGTTTATGGTACGATGAATGGTGGACAAATATGGGAAAGAGTCGGTACTAATATGCCAATTATTGCTGTCTATGACTTAGAGTGGAATAGGGGAGAGAATACTTTAGTAGCGGGTACTTTTGCCCGTGCAGTGATGTCTTATCCATTAGAAGGCATTGTGGAAGGGGATAATTTATCTTCTGTAGATTTTAAAACTCAAGAAAAGGTAGCATTAACCCTCTTTCCAAATCCAGTTGGCAATGATTTGAATTTGTCTTTCGTCAATAATCGCCCCAATGAACCAGTGAGGATTTCGATTTATACTATTGATGGAAAATTAATGAAGCAGGTTAGTAAAAGAACAAAAAAGGAAGTGGCTTGGAAAGTGAATATATCGGATTTACCTAGTGGGAATTACTTAGTAAAATTAGATGGGGATTATTTTAGTTTTTCTGAGCAATTTGTGAAAATCTAATAGGTATAAATAGCGGAATAAAAACGAGGAGACATTAAACAAAAAAAGGCTAATAAGTAATCAAACTTATTAGCCTTTTTTGCAAAATATATTATGGTTATTTTACCGTATAATTTATGGTTTTATAGCCTATTTTTCCATCTTCACTTTGTGCGACTACTCTAATTTGGAAAGTACTTCTATCATCACTTTGGAAGTAGTTGAAATTAGTTTTTCCATCCTTCTTGGTCGTTAAATTAGGATTCCAATATAACTGAGGTCTGAAAAATGGTTGCAATCGATTATTATTGATTTGAGCAGGGTCAAATATAGGAAAAGTAGCTTCTTTTTGAACACCGTTTATCGTTACTACATTATTGGCTTCAAAAACAGGTAAGCTTTCAATTTTATCATAAGTGGTAATTTTAGTTACCCCGTTAGAACCAAATAACTTGTATTGTTTATTCAACTTTTTAAGGTCATAATAAAGTTCTACTTTTTCCACATCGGTCATTCTCATCCTTGCTAAGAAGTCCCCATTTCTAGTAACAATATCATCAACAATGACTAATGGTTTACCACTGAAAAATTTATCATAAGCAGATTGATTTTTAGGGTTATACATTTTAGCTAAATAGGTGCTGTCTTCTTGAAATTCGAAACGAAGTGGGGTCAAATTTTCCTTAAAGAAGATGGACATAAATTCAAAATCCTCATATTCTTTAATAATAAAAGAAGCATCAGGTTTTATAGTTTTTCTAGACGTCGTATATTTTTCAGTGGTTAAGTTACTTTCTACAGAACCATATCGTTGAAAAATTTTCTTTCTTTGTCGACTCAACAATAAGTAGTTAGATATTTTATCATTCAAAGGAAGGGATTGAGTAGCATTTACTGCAATCTGAGCTTCACCCGCTACTCTAATATTTTCATAGTCCGTTTGTTGTCCAAGGATTTGAAACCCTCTTTGACCGTGAAAAGAAGGAATGGCAATGTAAAATTCACCCACTTCATTAGACCGTGTATAGAGCATTTTATCCTCTGTTCTAGAATAAGCTCCCAAAACTTTTTTGCTATGAGGATTTCCTTTATCCTCCTTTACTATACCCTTTAAATATAAGTCGTCACTGATGATATTTACAACATTAGCTTCAATATTTTCTCCTGTTCTTAAATTACCAGCTTTCATTAAATCGTCTCCCACGACCTCCCAATCTACCACAGATACAGATAAATTGGCGGCTACCGAATTACCTGATTTATCCTTGACGGTAATCGTCGGTTGAATCTTTTCACGCGCAGAAAAAGCGGTTTTAGGTAATTGAATGGCAATATCCAATTCATTGATGGTAGAGGACCCAGCCAGACCTTTGCTAGCTTTATCACTTACTGTTTTGGCAACGCCTTCTAAATCATTATAAATTGGAAGTTGCGTTTCTACCATACTCACAGTAGATTTACTCGCTTTATTGATACTAGTAAATTGCAGGATATACATTCCTGACTTTAGATTAAATGGAATTTTATAATATCCATCAACTGCTGTTTTTCCTTCTGTTCGAATAAAAGAGCTGTGTTGGATATTTCCAGTGCCATCTAATACGTTGGCTTTAATAGCAACAGGTTTAGCTTTGAACGTCTGAGGTAAATACAATTGGTACCAAACGATTTCTCCTGTTACATAAAACGATTTATCAAGGTGAACGACGCATTTATCTGCAGTTGTATTTGCCATAGCAGACAAAGAAAAACTGACGAAAATAAATAAGCAAAGTATATTTTTAAGCACTTGAAAAGGAATTTTCATATTTTAATTTTAAGACCTATTTTATTAGAACTAATTAATTTATCCACCACGCTGGTCTAACAGTTGTAGATACCCCCGCAGTAGTACAATTACAACAATCATTAGCAGCCTGTCCAGATTCACTTGGTGGAGAAGGGCAAGGCAATGGTGGATTATCTGCCAATTCTGGACTTACAAATATTCTTCGAGTAGTTTGTTCAGTAGCATAGAAGTAACCGAAAATATCTTCTTTCGGGTCAGCAGTATTTACCAAATTCGTAATTACTTTCCCTGCGGGTGCCTGGAATAGGCTACCAGTTCTAGAAACTACGTTCCCCACTTGCTCCCAATAAGCAAAGGCAGTAGGACTAAGTGATTGTTGTAAAACACTTAAATAAAAACCTTCTGCATAGTTAGAGTTTAAATCAGCACTCAAAAGCTCTATATTATCTACTCGGTCTACCGATAAATCAGGGCCATTTAAGGTGATGTAATTGGTGACTGGAGAGGAAGTGATATAACAAGTTTTATTAGCCTGTTCAATTCTAGTTGGCCAACAAGCTCTACTACCGTATGACTCAGGAGAATCCGTAAATTTAAAAGTGCTAATCAGTTCCCAAAGTAAACGAGCATTTTCAGAAGAACTTGGTGCTTTTAAAGGAGTTGAAATACCATATGTTAATTGGTCAAACAATTTATTATTGCCATTCACATCTTGTACTTCAATTTGTGTTCTTTCCACACTTAAATTCTCAGGAGTAGGAGCCGGGAAAAGTTCCTCTAATGAAGAAGAGTAACTTCTACCATCAAAAGTAGAAACGTTTACTTTGTAAGATTTACCATATTCTATTTTGAAAGGATGGTCATCAGGAATTTCTAGAAAAAAGATTCCATCAGCATTGGTAGGGATTTCTACTTTATTACCACTTTCGTCCTCAACAGTTACATCTTGAGCATTTAAAAGCCTAGGAACATCTTCAAAATTAAAAACGCCTCTTATAGTAATTGAAATAAAGGATGGATTGCTTTTTACCACTTTACCTTGGATAGCAATTGACTGGTCAATAGCATCAGCTTTGGCAAAATCAATTTCATCTAAACAACCTGAAAGGAAGACAAGACCACCGATTAAGGTAATTGCCATAAAAAAACGACCTATTATATTTGTTAATTTCATTTTATCTCTTTTCGATTATTTTAAATTAGGTTAATGGGGAATTTTATAAAAACTCTAAATTAAAGGTCAATGCAGGGAATGCAGAGCCTAAAATTGCTAATTTGTTAGCCTGTGGTCTTTGGAAGGCTCCTTGGGTATAGAAGACCGAGAAAGCATTTCTTCGACCATAAACATTATATATAGAAATCGTCCAACTTGTCTTAAATTTATTGGTTTTCTTATAACTTCGTCCAATTGTATAAGCTAAGTCTAATCGATGATAATCAGGAATTCTAACCTGATTTCGTTCAGCGTAGATTGGCACAATAAGACCTCTTTCTGTTTCATAGTTACCTAAAGGTGGTGTAGCTGGACGTCCAGACCCATAATTAAAGTTAGCCGTGATGGTATGTCTTTGATTAGGGTTATAATTTAAAACAATGGATAAATCATGTGGTTTATCAAAATTACTTGGATACCAATCCCCTTTATTTATTCCTTCAATTTGTAATTCAGTTCTAGATAGCGTATAACTAATAAAACCACTCAACGTACCTCTACTCTTTTTGACACTTAATTCTAGTCCCGCTGCTCTACCAATACCAGAAATGATTTCTGTTTCCAAAAATTCATTAACGTTTAACTCTGCAAAATCTTTATAGTCAAATGTTTGGTCGATATCTCTAGCAAAAACTTCTGCTGAAGTTTCCCACATATTGTCATTAAAGTTTTTAAAGAACCCAACAGAGACATTATGAGACCGTTGTGGTTTGATGTATTTAGTACTCAATTGATATTGACTCGTTGGAGTAGGGGTATCTGTATTAAAAATCTGGTTGATAAACTGTGCGGTACGGCTATAACCAGCTTTCACAGAGCTGCCAACGCCTAACCGATATCGTAAAGAAATTCTTGGTTCTAAGCTATTATAATTGGCTATGGAGCCAGAAAGTCGTTCAGAACTTGCTAAGTTTTCTACGGAGCTAAAGTCGTCATTGGTATATTGATTAACCGTTTTTGGTCCTAAAAAATTATAATAGGCAAAACGAAGTCCACCTGAAACTTCTAAAGCGGAGCTGACTTCATAAGTAGCATTTAAAAATACCGCAGATTCGAGTGCTTTTTCTTGTTCTAATTTCTTTGAAACGACTTGAGATAAACTGCCAAGGGGGTTTCTATCACCAGGATCTGTGATATAATAAATCGCAGACAGTCCAGCATCAAGCTTTAATTCGTTTGATGGATTGAATGTTAAATGTTCTTTAGCTTTTAGGTAGGAAAACTTATTATCTAAAGATGCCCCAGTTAATTCTCCTAAATCAGTTTGTCTATTTTCATAAGTACTAGCGACCAAGGAAAATTTATTATAGGCTCTATCACTAATCGTTCTATTGTAGAGGAATTGCCCCATATAGGTTTGGTAATCAAAACCAAATTCCTCATTATAAACAAAATCATCTGAAGAAGCATAAGCAGAAACAATAAATGTATTTTTATCATTTGCTCGGTGGGTATACCTTAAGTTGGCATCATAGAAAAAAGCAGAACTTTTCTTAACTTCTTCTACATCAATCATATTTAATAACCAATTGGCATAAGTAGAACGGAATCCAGTTAAAAAAGAACTAGTTCCATTGATTACAGGTCCTTCCAAACTGATTCTACTGGAAACGGGGCCTGCACCACCTTTTATTTTAAACTCTTCAAAATTCCCATCCCGCATTTCCACATCCAAAACAGAAGCCAAACGCCCTCCATATTGTGCTGGAATATTTCCTTTATATAAATCAACTCCTCTAATTAAATCAGGATTGAAAGTACTAAAGAAACCCATTGCGTGAGAAGAGTTGAAGATAAAACCTTCATCTTGCATAACTAAGTTCTGGTCTACAGAACCACCACGAACATTAAATCCTGTAGCACCTTCTCCCACTGTACTAACACCAGGATTCAAAAGAAGGGTTCTAACAACATCAGCTTCACCAAATAGAGCAGGCAATTTTTTAATATCTTTCACTTCCAATCGGGTGACCCCAATTTGTACATTTTCGACATTGGCATCGGCTGCTTGAGCCCGGACAACGACCTCTTCTAAGTTAATAGCAGCTTTGAAAAGGTCAAAAGACATTTCGCCATCACTGTATACTTCTATTTTCTTACGAACATCTTCGTAACCGATGTATTGAACCGTAACCTCATATTCACCAACAGGAACTTCTGCTTCAAAATTTCCATCAAAATCGGAAGCGGAGCCTGAATTAAGCTCTGCAAAAAAGACCGTCGCTCCAATAATTGGTTCTTCTGATTGTGCATCTTTAATGAGTCCCTTTATGGTTGCTTTACCAGAAGGGTTCATTTGTCCAACATTTCCAATAATTATCTTTCGTTTTTTTGCACTTCTATTTTCATCATCATTTAGATTTTCATCCAGTGCTTGATAATAATTAGAAGAAAAGCTTTCATCGATTATTCCTTGAGGAGCCACAATAATGGCATAATCTCGATAGAACATATAACCTAAGCTAGTTTCCCGAAACAGGTCCCTTAAAACTTCACTTAATGGCGTTTTTTGAAATTCGCGAGAAATGTTTCGTTTAGGCAACTCATCAGGTTGGTAATAGAATTTTAAATCTAATTCCTTTTCTAACTGACCCAAAACAGTAGGAAGTGGTGTCTGGTTGTAGGTTGCTGTAATTTGGATGGAATCGGCTGGATTGGTCTGGCCGTGGACAACGCATGGCAATACAAGCAATGCGACAAGCGCAATTAAGAGCGTCAAGTTCTTCTTCATAAATCTAGTGATTCTCAGGGGCAATGTATCAATGCTGATTATAGTCGCTCCTAAAGTGAGTTATCTTTTCTATCAGACTTTAAATCTAGTTTAAAGTTTGAAATAGAAAAATTTGGTATAAATTAAATTTTATTTTTCCAAAACAATAGTCGTCTTTGTAAACAAGACTCGTAATCAGTTATTAATATTCTTGTCAAAAGCGATTTGCCTAGCATTTTGTTAAGAATATTTTGCAAAGGTAAAAATATTCAAAAAACTAAAGTGTTTTTTAAGGAATTAAAGTAAATTTTGTCTTAAACACACTAATAATAGTGAAAGTTTGGGAGAAAGAGTTGCATAGGAACTTTGAAAAAATGGATTTATCATTTTTCAAATGAATACTTTTCTAAATAAATAGGTTCTTTTCAAAAAATCAATGAGGATGACGGGTAATAGTTTTATTTAGAATCCCTACTAATTTGTTCATTCATTGACCAGTTAAGTACAAGTTTAGGTTAGGATTGTTTTAATGGAATTTCTTTGATTGGAATAAGAATTTCAACCTTTGTGCCTTTGACTTCATCATTTGCATTCATTACATCAGAGGTAAAGACGAATACTTTTTCTACAAATCTGGAATTATGAAGCAATCTTAATCGGTCTTCTGTGATGGTGGTACCCTTCGACCGATGATTGAGGTATGTTTTCTCTTTTTCTTTGATTTCTTTGGCTTTTTTTCTGCCAATTCCGTTATCCTGTACCGTACATAAAATGGTATAATCATCTTTTAGCTTGAAATCAACTTGTACCATTCCA
Source organism: uncultured Saprospiraceae bacterium (assembly GCA_937974625.1). Classification (GTDB taxonomy): domain Bacteria; phylum Bacteroidota; class Bacteroidia; order Chitinophagales; family Saprospiraceae; genus JAFMDF01. The sequence goes on along the minus strand of CALJVJ010000017.1, from coordinate 44,727 downwards.
CCTTCTTTTGTTCGGAGTCCATGCTCAATCGCATTTTCTACATAAGGTTGGACAATCATAGTAGGAACACCAATTATATCTTCCTCGATTTCATCAGCCATCGTAATTTTATAGCGTAATTTATCTCGGAATCGTAGTTTTTGATTGATGAATAAATAATCTTCTAAAAATTCTTTTTCTTTTTCTAAAGAAATGATTTCTAAATCGGAATAATCCAAACTTTGTCGCATTAATTTGGCAAACTTAGCCAAATATTTAGCCGCATCTTTTACTTCTTTGGAGGTAATATAATTTTGAATAGAGTTAAGGGCATTATACATGAAATGAGGATTCATTTGTGCCCTCAAAGCTTTTAGTTGTAGGCTAGTTGCTTGTAATCGCAGCATTTTAGCCTCTTGGGCTCTTTTTTCTGCTTCATACTTTACTTCCAATTCCAGCGCACGTTTATTTAAGATATTTTCATTGTCCCGTTCTTTCACTTGAGAATAGAAAACTTGATATTCATAAGCATTTTTATAATCTCCATTTTTATAATAGAGTTGAGCGATACTCATGGCAATTTCTGACAATTGCTGATAATCTTTAGCAATTTGAGCAAATTCATAAGCAGAAATAAAATGGGTTTCTGCTAAAGCGCGCTCATTTTTTGCCATGTATAGTTTAGCTTTCCAGACTTCAATGACCGAGAAGTTTTTAGCATTTCGTTCTACTTTTGTTTTGTAGATGTGCTCCGCTCTTTCGTACATTTTTAAAGCCTCGTCAAAGTCGTCACGTAGATAATGACAATAGCCCAAATTTCCATAAGCACTTGCTTTGGATTCGTTGCTAATCATATCCTTAATTTGGATAGCTTGACGGAAAGATTTTTCAGCGTTGTCAATTTCGTCCATGCCAATATAGCATTTTCCAATATTGACATAGTGATAAGAGAGTCGAGTTTTCATACCTGTAATTTCACAGATTTCTAAAACTCTATTATAATTTTTAATGGATTTTTCTAAATCATTTAATCGGGTGTAGATATGTCCTAAACCACTATGCACCAAGGTTAAAAAATAATAGTCTTTTAAGGTTAAATTTTGAGAGGCATTATTAATTTCTTGTTCAGCTTTTAGCAGGAGTTCTATTGCTTTGGTATACTCATCATATTCACCATAATAAAGATTGATAGAGCCTTTTCTGGCAATAATACGACCACTCAGAATTGGGTCAGGATAAGCTTCTAGGTGTTTTTCTGCCTTTTCTAAAAAATATAAAGTGTCCTCAAATTTTTCAAGATTAATACAGATACCCGCATAATCGATATAAATTTCTGTTTGCTTTTTCAAATCCCCCATTTCTTCTATGATGACCATCGCCTTTTTTAGGTGATGTTCCGCAAGTGGGTAATTATAAAACTGATTTTCTATGAAAGCAGAATTTAAATGAAAGTTGAGCTCAAGGTCAGGGTTGGGTTGACGTTTTAAGAACGCTCTTTGGTCTTTTAATAAAACTTTGGCACGTTGTATATTCGTATAAGTATAGACACTCGTTAAATCATCAATGATTTTAGCTTTTAAGTCTGGTCTCCTGGCGGAAACCAAATCTTTCTCCAATTCTTCAATATCTAAAATAGGGGAGAAGTAATCAAAAAGTGAATTTAATGCAGCCATTTAAAGAATGTCAATTCGTTATAGGAATTATAGGGAAAGACGGAAAATAAATTTTCAGTTTTAAAAGTAAATCGTTATTTAGAAACATATGAAGAATACTCAAACTGTAATAAGTTATTTTTTATACGTTCCCTTACACAAAATTACATTAAAAGAAGGTAAAAACGCAGAAACGGGCTGCATTAAAAAAAATGCAGCCCGTTTCTAATTGTAATGTAAGAGTGTACTCGATTATTGTGGAGTTGGTCCACCAAGACTCATGTTCCACTTGTTGGAAGATTTTTTTCCTCCTTTGTAGCGGTTCAAGTCGTCATCACTCATGATTTGGAATTCCTTTTTTAAGTCATCCAAACTCTTGTTGCCTTCGTTTTTATTGTTTCCCATAGTATAAACTATTTTAAGTTTAACTGAAAAAAAGCCGTTTACTCATAGTAGTAAACCATATTCTTAGCATAAAGTTACGAATATTTAATAAATATCAAACCTCAAAACTTATTTTTTTTAAATATTTTATAAAAAAATTAGCTTTTGCTAACTTTTGACTAAAAAAATCACATTTAAAATTATACTAATGCGTTTAAAAGTGATATGTAGGAGGTTACTATTTGACATTTGGTAACCGACCTAATTTCTTTACCATCTAATCAATGCACTTCCCCAAGTAAAACCACTACCAAACGCAGCTAAGCACACCAAATCCCCTTCTTTTATTTTTCCAGCTTCCCATGCTTCACAAAGGGCAATAGGAATAGAGGCAGCCGTCGTATTGCCATATTTTTGGATGTTATTAAAAACTTTGTCTTGACTTAGGCCCATTCTTTTGGCGACAAACTGGCTAATTCGCAGATTCGCTTGGTGGGGAATCAACATATCTATCGCATCAGATTTAAGGTTGACTTCCGTCAATGCTTCATTGATTACTTCCGGAAATTTAGTCACGGCTAATTTAAAAACAAATTGCCCTTCCATTTCAGGATATAATTGTCGGTCGTCCATCATTTTTTGAGTCGCGAAAATCTCCCCAAACTCAATATCTTTATCAAAACCAAATCTATCTTCTAATCCTAATTTTTCTGCATGATATCCACCATGAGAGCCCGGACTAATAAATGCTAATTTCTCCGCATAAGTACCATCAGAGTGAAGTTTGGTTGTTAAAACTCCTTTATCCTTTTCTTCTGTCGGCTGAATAACTGCTGCTCCAGCGCCGTCGCCAAATATAACGGTTACATTTCTACCTTTTGTAGAAAAATCCAATCCCATCGAGTGCATCTCCGCACCAACTAGTAATATATTTTTATACATCCCAGTTTTCACAAATTGGTCTGCAATAGATAAACCATAAATGAAACCAGAACATTGGTTTCTTATATCTAATGCGCCAATTTCAGTTTTGGTAATGCCTAATTCTCTTTGTAGTAAAACACCACAACCAGGGAAGTAATAATCCGGACTAAGGGTAGCAAAAATGATAAAATCCACATCTTCTGCGGTGATACCAGCTCTTTCAATAGCAATTCTAGCTGCAGCAGCACCCAAGGTTGTCGTTGTTTCTTTATGCTTATCAGCATACCTTCTCTGCTTGATTCCTGTTCGCTCTTGAATCCATTCATCTGAGGTGTCCATCACGCTAGTTAAATCATTATTGGTTACCACTTTTTCAGGGACGTAATGGCCGATTCCTGCAATTTTTGAATTTAGCATTGTATCTGTTTTTATTTGAAACTATTGGAATTTATTTTCCAAATTGTTACTAACTTTTCCATGAGTTAAAAAAAGAAGCGTAAAATCGTTAAAACTCTTTGATTTTCAAAATAAATTAAAAACTATCGGATGTTAATTGATTTTGCTTCATTTAGGTTAAAGGAATTTTGAAAAATATTTGTAGGCTATTTCTTTTATGGTCGTAAATTTTTACATTTACTTTATTTAAACAACTTCCTAAAAACAAACTTATGCGTAGCGCCTTAATATTACTTTTTTCTTTCCTCGTTATTCTTCCAAATATGGCTCAAAAGACGATAAAATTACCAATAACTGAAAAAGATGAAACGATAGATTGGGCGAAAAAAGATAAACAGTATTTCTCTGAAATTTGGCAAACCGAGGTGGTTACCAATGTATCTAAACCCACTATGAAAGTTTATAAACCTGAGCCAGAAAATAATACAGGTGCTGCGGTGGTCATTTGTCCCGGTGGTGGTTTGTACGCATTATCTATCAATAGCGAAGGGAATGATGTGGCAAAATGGTTGGCGGAAAAAGGAGTGACGGCTTTTGTTTTAAAATATCGTTTAGTGCCGACAGGAGCAGATGGAACAGCAGATTTAAATACAGATGGTGCTAGGGTTATTATTAAAGCAGGAAATTTATTGCCGCTTTCTATCAGTGATGGATTGAATGCAATCGAATACGTTAGAGAAAATGCAGACAATTATGGAATTGACCGAGAGAAAATAGGAATTATGGGGTTTTCAGCAGGAGGTTCAGTGACGATGGGTGTTACCTATAATTATGAAGAAAAGAACAAACCCAATTTTATAGTTCCCGTCTATGCTTGGATGGATATTTTGCCAATGAGTCCAGCCCCAAAAGATGCGGGCCCCATTTTTGTGGTTTGTGCCACTGATGACCCTTTGAATTTAGCACCAGCAAGTGTCAATTTATATAACTCCTGGTTAAAGGAAGGAAAAAGTGCTGCCTTACACATGTATTCTAAAGGAGGTCATGGATTTGGGATGCGAAAACAGAATTTGCCTTCCGACCAATGGATTGAACGATTTGGGGAGTGGTTGGCTATTGAAGGTTTTATGGAGTAGAAGGGTAGTAGCAGTAGCAGTTTGAGGTATATAAAATTACTAACTGCTACTGCTGCTATTTACTGATTACTTTACCACTTTTCTAGTCACCACCCCTTCCGTAGATTTAATTGCTACAAAATAGGCCCCATCAGGTAATACATTGGTATCTAAAAATTGAGTATTATTACCTATTTGAGCCGTGAATGAAGTAGTTAATTGTCGTTGTCCAAGTGTATTATACAATTCTATAGTCAACTCTTTTCTTTCTTCTAAGGTAAATTGAATGCTAAGTGATTCGTTGAAAGGATTCGGCGCTATTTGTAAATCACCAATTGCTAATGCTAATTCATTAACAGCGGTTAATTGACGGCTACCATCAGAGAACCAAACACCCAATTGAGCACCCTCATCTTGGTCTATAAAGAAAAAAGCACCTTCTGAATCTGGGTTGATTTTATCTGCTTGCAAGCCAATTTCCGCAATGCTCAAGCCATTATCTGATTTCACATTAAAAATTATTCTATCATCTAATCTGGAGTAGTTCGGTACATTCAAGACATCATTGGCAAATATAGTTCCTTGGTCTCCTGTAATATAGTTTAGTCCCCTAATTTCATAAATCTGCTCGTCTTGAGTCGTTTTGTTAAAAGGGTCTATATATTCATAGGCAATAATGTTAGGTGTATTCTTAGAAAAAGTAGGATTTCCAATACTCACATTATCTGGCAAACCAGTAAATAACTTAATGATATTATTATCAATATCTTGTTCGAAACTATTAATCGAATTATCAAAAACTTTGACAAAACCTATATCGAAATAAGTCAAGCCTTGTTCTCCAAAGTTTCCTTGAATCTGATTCTCAGCATCATACATTAAATATTCTCCAGAAAAATCAAATTCAATAACATCAGCATATTGAACCTCACCAGTGGAAATACCTTGAGCAGTAGTTGGATTATATAATTCGAAAGTTTTAGCATCATTAGTTTGTAAATCAAAGACATCTATGGTATTAACTCTTTCTGCATCAAGGGCTGCTAATAGTCTGCCATCTCTAGAAATAGCTGCATTTCTCCAAATCGGTTCACTTCCAACTACTACAGATTCTGTTGTACCTCCTTGTTCCCAATCAATTATTACCGCGTAGATTTTTTTATCACCTCCTACATATACGATAATGGACCCATCATCTGTAACACTTGGTCTACTAATTACCCCAAATTCTGTTAAAAATCCTTGTACGTTACCATTACCATCAGATAAATACAGTCTTCTGTTATCATTATCGGTATAAACAATAAAATCATCTCCTGGATTCGCTTCTATTTCTATTTCTTCTGCTCCACCAGAATCTTGTCCACTACCTACATTCTGTCCTTGGATACCGACTGCATCGAATGCTTGGGCTACGATGGATTGTTCTTGGCTATTATTTCCATGAATATCGGCAGCCGATTGTAATAAAGAAGCTCTTAAATCCACAAATTGAGAAGACCTTACTAAATAGGTTGTTAAAGCTCGATAATATATTTGTTCCGTTTTGTCTTTTCCAATCGTATTAGCAATTAAGAAAAAAGCTCTGTTGGTAATGCCACTATTAATATGGACACCTCCATTATCTTCTTTGCCAAAAAACTGTTGGGAAACACTTGCTGGTTGCCAACCCGTATCTCCTAATCTATTTCCACCATTATTGGGGTCTGCCATATTTCTTAATGCTCCAGACCTAAATACATTGGTATTCACGACATCTTCTCCTAATAAATAATCATCTCTATCAATCAAAACACCAAAGACATCTGCAAAAGATTCATTAATTGCACCTGATTCTCCTTGGTAAATTAAATTGGCAGTTCCTTGGACTACACCGTGAGCAATCTCGTGACCAGCTACATCTAATGATTTTGCTAAAGGTTGAAAAGCAGTTTTACCATTTCCATAAAACATAGCAGAACCACTCCAAAAAGCATTATCAAATCCAGAACCATCTTCATCAGATACATTGATAATAGAGACAATAGTTCCGCCAGACCCATTAATAGAATTTCTCCCAAAAGTATTCCGGAAATATTCATAGGCAACTCCAGCATTAAAATGTGCGGAAACAGAAGTTCTATCGGTCCAACCAGAATTATCTGTAGTTAAATGGACGGTCTCAAAATTATTATTTTCAGGATAAGTATTTTTTGCGTCAATCGTCCAAATAGCTCCAATAGGGTCATTAGGCAAATTAGAACGACTGTCACTAAACATCGGTCTAGAGGCATCAATCAAGAAAAAGCTATTATCACTTATTTCATAAGAATGAATCGTTCTTTGTTCGTTGTTCAAGTCGATTCCTATAGAGGAAACTGGGCCTACTTCTGGACGAATATTTTCAGCGGAAATAGTTGTTTCAGAAGGTGAAATTGTATTTTTTTCAACCTTGTTTTTCTGCTTTGAGGTTTCTTTTACTTGCGTGTGTGAATGACCATCATAATGCAATTGACACAATGTTTTATAGGCGTCAATGATTTCGCCAGATTTTGCATCAATAAAGTATTCCCACTCATTAGATAAGTTGGGGTGAAATCTATAATGCCAAGCTAATTGAGCTGCTTTTTGATTTTCTTGGTGGTAAATAATTAATTTAGGGGCTGTTGGTTGCGCCATAAATTTTGCAGCCAATCCAGTCACTTTAGTGATACTTGTTTTTAAGCTAACATCTTGATTAGCAATTTCTTGTGCTGCTTTAGCAGAAATAGTAGGCGATACATTTTCTAGGGTTGGAGTTGGATAAGTTCGACCGTTAAATAGGTTTACTTGACCTTTTTGAGCATGTAACCAAACTTCCCCACCATATACTTCAACACCTTCAAATGTCTGTTGCATTTTGATATGCGTATGTCCCAGTTTATCCGTATTTTTTTCCAAAACAGAAAACTCCTCACCTGGATTTTTGATTAAAATAGGGTTTTTGATTGCCTCTAAATAATCATATGCTTGTTGGTTGATAGCTCGACCACTTGAAATTTGTTCTAGCGACCCTTTAATCATAATGGGCGTCCCATTTTTGGAGCGTTCGACTACCTTCAAATAACTATTTTTTGGTTGTCTTTGCAAAGCGGGTAGGGTAGTAGGCTTCACAGAATGGATTATAGAAGTCCTAGCTGTTGGTATACCCGAAAAAGTAGCACTAATTGGATTGATTGTTTTTTTAGTAGTTGCGCGATTGGAATTGTTTGGGACTGGTTTATAAAGTGGTTTGCCAGTTTGTCCAAACCCAATAATTGAGGTTAGAACTATTAATAAAAAAGCGTAAAAATATTTCATATTTAAATTAATTTGAAAATGGTATTTATAGTTGTTGTGTCGTTCCTTAATTGTCCTTTGTAAATGCTTTCAGGGATTTATATAAAGCCAGGATTTCTGGAGAAGCATCACCTTTACTGCCGCCCCAGGTAATTTTATGTTTAAAATCTTTCGTTTCATAAGCGATAAAGTAGTATTTATCACCTGGATTATCTAAGTCAATTTTTTCAAGCTCCATTTTTTTACTTGTCTTAAAGCATTTTTTAGCTTTCCGTCTTTTTACTTTTTTTAGGGGCTTAAAATCTTCGGTAAAGTGTTTTTTATCAAATAACTGGCCATTTTTTAACAAACAATATTGGGTAATTGCACCTGTAATACCACCTCCTTCTCCAAAGTGAATTTGGTCGGTAGGCATATTATCTATACTATATTTCTGACAAGAGGAATGAAGTATAAATTGGAATAAAAATAAAACACAAAATGTGATTCTCATATGAGGTAATTGTAGTAAATGACTAGACATTATTCGAAGATTATACTGTAAGTAAAAAATAGAAATTATTTGTCAGATTGAGCTTCTTTTTAAGGTGCATAGCCTAGCAATGGACCTTAAAAAAGGTGAAAAGCTGACGAATAAGGTCATTTTTTAGCAGAGTAATAATTTTTGAATAATGTCTACTATGCTAAAATAAATATTTTAAAACGATTCGCAAGAGAATTTTTACGATTTAGCTGGAGAAAGTTTTAGAATCGACTCCTACTTTCCATTATTTGACGAAAAAAATAATTTAAAAGGTCACATTTATTCGAAAATCTATTTTTGGCATAAACTTGGTTTGTTAATATATATTAAAATACTATGTTTTGCTTTTGAATATATTCAAATAAAACAATATGTAACCAATCATAATCCAAATAAGCACTTCTACTCTATACTACAATAAAAAAACTATACATCTATTCCTTCCTAACGGAAAATACAATTTAGGCAATACTAAGCAATTGGATAAAATTTAAATACAAGTTTAATATTCTTTATATAGAATTGAATTGCAAGCAGTTATAAGAATCAAAATTACCCTCTTAAAATGATTAGACATTTACAAAAGATTATTGGATTTAATAACTCCTTTAGTACACTCAAGAAAGAGCAAGAAAGAGCTCACTCAACTTCAAATTTAGCTAAGGATTGGAAGGAAAGAAAAAGTTTCCAATCGACCTTTCCTATTTTTCTTGTCTTTTTCGTAAGTATAATCGGTGGATTTCAGGATGCTTATGCTCAGTGTAATCCAAGTATTGTAATATCTGGCGGAAGAACTTCTTACTGTGTAAGCGAAAATGTTAATTTTGGCTTATCAGTTATAGAAACACCAGCTCAAGATACATTTTTCGGAAATGGCGTAACGGATATAAACAATACTGACCATGCAGCGATGTTTAATCCTTCAACCGCAGGTGTAGGTACTTTTGATATTAATTATGTTGTTCAAGTTGGCGGTAGCGGATGTAACTCAGGTGAAGTTGCGACGCTTTCTATTACCGTATCACCAATTGCAAATGCTGGAATTGATGGCGTTGCTTATGTATGTCAAGAAACAGGGGCGACCATAGACCTATTTACAGGATTGAGTGGTACTCCGATGACTACTGGCACTTGGGCTACTGCTGGGGGAGTAACGCCAACAGGTTATTTAGGCACCCTAAATGATACGCAAATAGCTGCTCTACCTACTGGCACGACTGATTTTTTCTATACAGTTGCAGGTATGCCTACGTGCCCAGATTCAACTTCAAAAGTAACTTTGACCGTCACTGCATTACCAACTGTTACAGGAATTAGCCCAATAGCTAACGTTTGTGACGGAAATTCAGCAATTGTAACGGTGAATGGCTTAGATAATAAAAATTACTTAATTTCTTATGTAATAGGAGGAGTAGTAGAAACAGCCGTTCCTTTAACAAGTACTGGCGGAACAGGAACATTCACCACTAGACTTTTAACAACCCTAGATAATGGTGTAACCTTGACAGTTGTTGGGGTATCTGATACTACAGTTACACCATCTTGTGATAACACAACTATATTTGAAAGTGAAACTTTAACGGTTAATGCTCAACCTGAAATTCAAGGTAGAGATACAACTATCTGTGACCAAGGAAATTTTGATTTATCCCTATTGTTAAATACGATAACAACAGGCGGCACTACTGAATACGGAGATGCTTTAGGCAATTATAATAGGTCAACAAATTCAATGGTTACCCCTTTAATAATTGGCACTACCTCTTATTATGTAAGAGATAGTAATACGACAACGGGATGTTTTGATACCACAATAATAGCATTAACGGTATATCCTACTCCAAATATTGAAGGTAGAGATTCTTCTATTTGTAATTCAGGAACTTTTGATTTGCGTCATTTACTTACAGGGGATAGTGTAGATGTACTAGAATATGGCTTAGGAACTTTTGGTACTTATAATTTACCTAGTGGAACGGTCAATCCTGGAATGCCTGGTACTTATTTTTATTATGTAAGAGACAGTTCGGATGTTGCAGGCTGTTTGGACACCGCAGAGATTGTTTTGACGATAACTGCACAACCAGAAATAACAGGACGTGATACCGCTGTTTGTGCTGGTCAAGTGGTAGATTTAAGTAATTTAATTACAAGGACAGTGGCAGGTGACAGTATTGTTTATGGGACTACCCTTGGTAATTATGGAGCGGCTAATGATAGTTTAGTGACCTTAGGAGTTGGTGTACATACCTATTTTGCACGGGATAGCTTAGGAGGCGGGAATATGTGTAGTGATACGGCAAAAATTGTGATTACCGTCCATCCTCAGCCTGAAATTCAAGGTAGAGATACGACTATTTGTTCTGGAGAAACGGTTGACTTGAGTACTTTATTAAATCGAATTGTAGCAGGAGATAGTTTAGAATTTGGGACCATCTATGGGACATTTGGTCCACAAAGTGATAGTTTGGTCACCTTAACAATGACGGATACCTTTTATGTAAGAGATAGTGTAAATACCTTGACTTGTTCGGATACCACAAGAATAATCGTAACCGTGATTCCGACTCCAGAATTGGTAGGTTCAGTTATTTCAATTTGTGATGGTACAACAGTAGATTTAAATACCTTATTAACGAGGACTTCAACAGGAGATAGTTTAGCATTTGGGACCGTGTTTGGAACTTATGGTCCACAAGCTGATAGTTTAGTAACCCCAAATACCACCACCACTTATTTTATAAGAGATAGTATTGGTGGAATTGGTTGTGCTGATACCGCTATGGTTACCGTTAATGTGAGTCCACAACCGCTAATTACAGGAAGAGATACTTTTATTTGTGCAGGCCAACCAGTGGATTTAGCAACTAGAATTATCACAAATGGTTCTTTAGATAGTTTGGAATATGGAACTACCTTTGGCAATTATGGGATAGGTAGTATGGTCAATCCAACCACTGGCACAAATTATTATTTAAGAGATTCAAACAAAGTCAGTGGTTGTTTGGATACAGCAAAAATAACGATTCATATCTTAGCTTCACCAAATGCAGGAAGTATCATTGGCGACAATGAAATTTGCATAGGTGAAATGGATACCTTAGCTATATCACCTTCAGGTGGAACAAGTAGTTATACAGATACTATATGGTTGTCAGGTAGCCCAACAGTTGCAAGTATAACGGATGGGGTGGTTACAGGATTGGCTGCAAATTTTGCTAGTATAAGGTATGTTATAGAAGATTCAAACGGATGTCAGGATACTTCAAATATTCATCCAATAATTGTGTATCCAATTCCTATAGCAGGAAACATTACAGGGGATACTTCTCTTTGTTTAGGGACGACGACCAATTTAACGGCAAATCCTTCAAGCGGTACAGGGGCTTATACTATAAATTGGTTTAGTTCATATGATACCGTAGCTACCATTAATGCTGCCGGAGTAGTAACGGCAGTAAGTCCTGGTATAACCGCAATACAATATACTGTTACTGATTCAAAATCATGTAGTGCCGTTTCTAATCAATTTATGGTCAGAGTAGATACTTTCCCAACTATAGGTTTTACAGTTTCAGATGCCGATAGTACCATTTGTGCAGGTGACGCTGTTACCTTTGCAGCTAGTGGAGGGGTAATGTATGAATTTTTATTAAATTCAGCTTCCACTGGTGCAGCAAGTGCCGTAAATACCTACATAACAAGTACCTTAAATGATAATGACCAAGTTAGGGTAGTGGTTACAAATATGAATGGATGTGTGGATACTTCTGGTATGATTATCATGAATGTAGATACTATACCAGCAGCTACCTTAGTATCCGATGATGCGGACAATATAATAGGTACAGGACAAAACGTCATCTTTACTGCAAGCGGCGGAAATAGTTTTGAATTTTTTGTTAATAATGGTACCGTTCAAGGACCAGCAACTTTTGACACCTTTGCTATCAATACCATTGCGCATTTAGATACTATTATGGTTCGAGTGATTGATGGAAATAGTTGTTTGGATACAGCTGCATTAGTGATGATGGTCAATGGACCACCAACCGCAATAAATGATACCATTGTAATTGTAGAGGATACCCCAGATGTTTTAATCGCTGTTCAGGATAATGATACAGACCCAGAAGGAGATGGCTTGATGACGTCCATTATAACAAGTGCTACAAATGGTTTGGATAATACCTTAAGTAATGATACCATTCAGTATATCCCAAACATGGATTTTAATGGGTTAGATACGATTGTTTACCAAGTTTGTGATGGATTTTCCAATTGTGACACCGCAACCCTTTTTATCACTGTAACGCCAATAAATGACCCACCAGTTACGCAAGAAGATACATTATACATCTTAGAAGATGCTGCAATTAGTATTTTGGATGTACTGTTAAACGATTCAGACCCTGATGCTGGAGACACCCTAACTATTTCAACTCCTACTAGCTTAGGATTAGGAACTGCATTAATTGTAATGGATACAAGCATTTCTTACATTCCATTTCCTGATTCTAACGGTGTAGACTTTGTGGTTTATCAAGTTTGTGATACCTCCAATGCTTGTGATGTTGGAATTTTACGAATATTTATTACATCAGTAAATGATGCCCCTGTTGCTAATAAGGATTCAATAGTGATTAATGAAGATAGCATGAATGTAAGCGTTGCCATTTTATCAAATGATATGGAACCTGATGGCGATGCTATATTAATTGATTCTGTTTATGCTCCGACAAGTGGAGGAACTGCAGTGGTAACTAACGATACTATTCTTTATAACCCACCTGCTAATTTTAGCGGCTTGGATTCTATTCAATACACGATTTGCGATACCGCATTATGTGATACGACGTATTTAATTATCAATGTATTACCAATCAATGAAGCACCAGTCGCGGTTAAAGATTCAGTGACCATACCAGAGGACACAAGCACTATAAAAATTGCTTTATTAGCCAATGACTATGATGTTGATGGAGATATAATCGTAATTGACTCTTTATATGCAAGTATAGGGCTTGGAATACTTTCAAATGATACGCTTTGCTATAGTCCTTCTGCCAATTTTAATGGCTTGGATAGTATCAAATACATTATCACCGATGGTACTTTTAAAGATTCTACTTTTATTATTATCAACGTCTTACCTATCAATGATGCACCAATTGCGGTGAATGATACCATCACCATTCCTGAAGACATAAATCCTGCTATTATTGCCGTACAAGCAAATGATAGTGACCCAGATGGAAACCTATTTGGTACTACCATAATAACAGGCCCTTCCAACGGAAACGCTGTAGTAGCTGGTGGAAATGTTAATTATTCGCCTGCGATGTCCTTTAATGGAATGGATACCATTACCTATAGTATTTGTGACACGGAGGTACCTAGTTTGTGTGATACTGCTACGATTTTCATAACAATAATTGGAATAAACGATGCACCAATTGCACAAAACGATACGGTTTGTATAGTAGAAGATACTGCGGCGATTTTGATTGCAGTAGAAATGAATGATACGGATGTAGATGGAGACCCTTTGACCATTTCTATTATGACTGGAGCAACACAGAGTTTAATAGATAGTGTTAGAAATGATACCATTGTTTACCAACCTGCTTTAAATTTTAATGGTTTAGACAGTGTCCAATATCAATTGTCTGATGGTACTTTGACCGACCAAGCTTGGGTATACATTAAGATTGACCCTAAAAATGATGCGCCTGTAGCGGTGGTAGATTCTATTACTATACCTGAAGATACCACAAACGTCCTGATTGCAGTGACAATTAATGATAGTGATGTAGATTTAGGCGATAGTTTAATTGCCACCATAGTAACTGGACCAACGAGTACAGGTATTGCTACCATCATCAACGATACCACAATAGTCTATTCACCACCAGCTAATTTTAATGGAATCGATACGATTGTATATCAAGTATGTGATACCTCTGCCGTTTGTGATATAGAACAAGTTATAATTACAGTACAATCAGTATCAGATAGGCCAATTGCGGTGGATGATGCTTATACAGTGCCAGAAGACACAACAAATGTGGTAATTGATGTCCAACTGAATGATATGGATGGAGATGGAGACCTTTTAACCACTCGGATAATCAGTACTTTCATGGTAGCCGATACCTTGAATGGAGATTCTATAATATTCTCTCCAACACCGGATTCAGTAAATGTGCAATTAATTGCTTATGAAATATGTGACCCTACCGGTCTTTGTGATACCGGGGTCGTAACAATAACGATAACACCTGTAAATGATGCACCAATAGCAGTTACAGATAATATTGCGATTAATCAGGATACCAGTAATGTTGGAATTGCTGCGGCAGCAAATGATATGGATATTGATGATGACAGTTTACAAATTACTATCGTGACTAGTCCAACTGCTGCCAATGGTACTGCCTCTATTTTAGGGCTAGATTCCATCCTTTATACTCCTTTAGTAGGATTTAGTGGACTAGATACTATTCATTATACGGTTTGTGATACCTCCAATGCCTGTGACATGGGCATGGTCATAGTAACGGTAGGGTTTATCAATACTCCTCCTGTGGCAGTTGATGACAACCTAACAGGAATTGCAGAAGATGCAGTCAATGCGTCTATCAATGTAATTCTTAATGATTCCGACATTAACGGTGCAGGAGATTCCCTTAAAGTGACCATGATAGCGACTCCGCCAGCAAGTGGAGGAACTGCTACTATTTCAGGAGATAGTTTGATATTATATACCCCTCCTGCAAACTTTAACGGAATGGACTCCTTAGCATACACAGTATGTGATACCGCAGCAGCATGTGCCAATGCATGGGTTTTCTTCACGGTTACTTCCGTGAATGATAAACCAGTTGCCAATAAAGATACCGTCTATATAAACAGAGACACCTCGAATGTTTTGGTACTAGTTAAAATGAATGATACAGATGCTGATGGAGATAATTTAACAGTGATGACCATTGGTAATTCTACCCAAGGCATAACACCTTCAGTTGTCAACGATTCCATCTTATATTCCGCTCCAGCAGGTTATGTGGGAGTAGATGAAATTACTTATAAAGTAACAGATACGGGAGGTTTAATGGATACAACAACACTAACCATTGTTATTATCGACCCTAATAATATACCACCAACGGCTAATACGGACTTTGGAACCACAACTCCAGGAAATGTTATAACTATTGATGTACAAGCCAATGATGTTGAACCAGATGGAGATTCATTGATAACGACCATTGTTAGTGGACCAAATGCTAGTAATGTAGCAGTTGTTTTAAACAATGACAGTATACAATATACCCCTGCGATGACCTTTGCAGGGCCAGATACAATTATTTACAAGGTTTGTGACCCGTCCTTAACTTGTGCTACGGATACCGTATTTATTTTAGTTGAAAATACCTTATCTGTTTCTGCAAGAGTAATTTTAGAAGGACCCTATGACCCAGCTACGACCTGGATGCATGATAGTTTAAGAACTTTAGGATTTATCCCAACAACGGAGCCATACAGTACTTATCCTAGTATAACAAATGGTTATCAATTTGTTCACAAAGGTGGCGGTGGAAATGAGACGATTAATCCAGCTCTTTTGGACACAACAGGTGCAAATGCGATTGTTGATTGGGTTTACTTAGAATTATTAGGCGTTGCGGATACAATTCCAATAGCCTCTAGGTCTGCATTATTACAAAGAGATGGAGACATCGTGGATGTTGATGGTAGTTCACCTGTCAGCTTTGATTTATTACCTAATGGAGCGTATTTCTTATCCGTAAGACATAGAAACCACTTAGGAGTTATGACAGATACTGCATACACTTTCTCTGCGAATGCCTTTACGACGATTGACTTTAGTCAAACACAAAGTGCAGGAGGTGCTGCAATTTATGGAGAACATCCAGTAGATACCATCTCTTCGAGATTAGTACTTTGGGCAGGAGATGGTAATTCAGATAGGAAAATTATCTATGCCGGAATCGCCAACGATAGAAATCCTGTTTTCTTTGACGTAATTACAGAGCCTTTAAATACAGAATCCAATTATAATCATGTAAGTTTTGGTTACCTCCAAGGAGATTATGACATGAAAGGGTCAGCTATTTATTTAGGAAGTGCAAACGACCCCGATGTGATTTTCTTTAATGTTTTCTTACATCCGAAAAATAATTTACCTGGAAATACACCAACAGTCATTCATATTATTCGGGAGCAAATCCCTAGAAAATAATGAGTGATTAATTGGGTAAGTCGGTATGATAAACCATTATTTATTATCAAATTATTGAATCAAAGTATTTATGAAAATATATAAAATTCTATTCCCTTTATGCCTAATGCTATTAGGGACGAATCTATTATTAGGTCAAGTAAAATTTAAACTGAGCTTACTTTCAGATGGTAAAACTTATCAGGTGTCAATGATTCCTGAAGTAACTTTTCAAAGTCCATTGAATGTAACCAGTACAGCTCAAGTAACTTTAAAAGCTCCAACCAGAGGTTTAGAAGTTGACCAAATATTCAATTTGCAAGATGGTGTGGAGTGGGAACCGAATAGCATGACAGAACGGCCAATAGAAGCTCCAGAATCAGATTATTTGTCTTTTGGCTTGGTTACTCAAGGAACCGATAAGATTGTCTACGAGGCTGGGGTAGAGGTGCCACTTTTTGCTTTTACCAATTTTTTGGAATGTCAAGGCAAAATAGCTTTAATGGACAATAGCAATGACCCATTCGCTATACCTAATTCTCGGCAAGTAAATATAGGAAATCAAATTACTGTTTTAGGTGCTCAAGGAGATGCTTATATAGGAAACGCTACGGAAAGTGAAGTGTTATGTGGTGATAATTTGACAGCAATCGAAAACATTGACCCAACCAAGGTCAATTTGAGTTTATTTCCTAATCCAGCTACCGATTATGTTTTTGTAGCCTTCTCATGGGACCGAAAAGCAGCACCCATAAAATTAAAATTAATGGATGTAAATGGAAAATTGATACAAGAAAAGACAATAGAAATAATTAAAGGAAACAATCAGACTAAAATGGATATCCAATCTTTAGCTCAAGGTAATTATTTTATAGAATTAATTGGAGATAATTGGAAAATTTCAGCTGACCAATTTGTGAAATTAGGTCAGTAAATAATCGACAAGAAATTAAACTACGCATACTAAACAAAAATCCCTTCTATTTGAAAAGTAGAAGGGATTTTTATTTTAATTAAAGACAAATTGAAAGTAGCCGACCTTTCCTGCATATAATTTTATTTAGATGTATAATTTAGTAAAAAATATAGAAATACCGCTTAGCTTTGTAAATTCAATTTTAATCAAAATCAACAAAAATGAGATTTGCAATTTTTCTATGTTTCGTACTTTTTTTATCAATAGGCTGTAAAAATGAGGCGAAAAAGGCTGCAACTGCTGTCAAAAAAGAAATGGTAGCCCCTGCAGCTAAATATACAGTTACCCCTTTTCAGACTTCCCAAGATTATTCCAAAGCGGAGATAGAATCCATGTTTTATAAAGATGGTATTTTTAATTTTGAAGTAGGAGGGGAAGGATATACACTTGGGGAACAAACCCCTGATGCTGCTGCTAAAATGTGTGCAAATTCTGGAAAAGGACAACATATTCATTTGATTGTGGGAACAGCACCTTACGCGGCTAAATACGTCTCAGAATTTACCCACAAAGTAGCAGATGGCAGTCATCAATTATTAGCTTTTTTATCTCGCTCTTATCACGAAAGTATCAAGTCGCCTACTGCTTACGTTGGTTTAAATGCTACGGTGAAAGATAGTTCCATGACAGAAAGTACACCGATAACAACGCCAACCTTATTTTATAGTAGACCAAAAGGTACATACATTGGAAAAGCGAATACCGATAAAGTAATGCTTGATTTTTATGTATTGAATGCTGAATTAGGCCCAGATTATAGTGTAAAAGCGGCTATTAATGGAGAGGACCATACATTTACAAAATGGCAACCATATTATATCGAAGGCTTACCAATGGGTGAAAACACCATTACCTTGACTTTATTAGATAAAGAGGGGAAAGCAGTAGATAGCCCAATAAATCCCGTTACTCGAACTTTCACTTTGAAAGCTGACCCTATTGAATAGAAAACATAAGTTTGGAAATATATTGAATTTGAACTTGGTTCTTGTCCAGAAAGCTATCGGGAGAACTTAAAGTTTTGAATAATCAGAATGTTTTCTAATATATATTTAGATTAATTCTGAATTGGATTGATGTCTAAACTATATTTCGTTTTTAGGAGTTAGATAAATAAACATTTAAATAACACTAAGAAAAAAGAAAATGGAGTTACCAAAAATTGCTGCTAAAGTACCTGTCAAAGTAGACATTACTGAAGGAAAGAAATATGCGTATTGTACTTGTGGCTTATCAGACAAGCAACCATTTTGTAATGGAGCACACAAAGGTTCAGAATTTAGACCAATCGTTTGTACACCAGAACAATCAAAAACAGTACATTTTTGTCAATGCAAACAAAGCAAAAATCCAAACGGATTTTGTGATGGCTCACATAAAAGCTTGTAGCTTTAAAAGGTAAAATTAAATTTTAGAGGTCTGCTAAATGGAAAACATTTAGCAGACCTCTACACCTTTCTACCACTTAACCTTTCTACCTCTACAAAGCACTAACAGGCATCCGACGATTGACTCTCAAAATCATTCCTCTAATCACTTTCCCTGTTCCTCCAACTTCAACAAATTCTTCCACTCCATCTTCAATCATATTTAACATGGTTTGCGTCCACTTTACAGGGGAGGTTAGTTGGGCAATTAAATTTTCCTGAATAATTTTTGGGTCCGTTGCTTTTTGAGCATTTACGTTTTGGTAAATAGGACATTTAGGGGAATGAAAAGTAGTTGCTTCTATGGCCGACTTAAGTTCTGCTTCTGCGGGTGCCATTAAAGGAGAGTGAAATGCACCGCCAACATTTAAAATAATAGCACGTCTGGCCCCAGCTTCCTTTAATTTTTCTACTGCTAATTCAACTCCAGAGATAGAACCAGAAATAACTAATTGTCCAGGGCAATTATAATTTGCTGCGACTACAATTTCTTTTGATAGGTTATTACAAACTGCTTCCACTTTATCGTCCTCCAATCCCACAATAGCAGCCATGGTACCTTCGACAGCCTCACAAGCCTTTTGCATGGCTAAAGCTCTCTGTTGGACCAATTTTAAGCCATCTTCCATTGTCAAGACCCCATTGGCAACTAGAGCAGAGAATTCGCCCAAAGAATGTCCAGCAACCACATCTGGTTTGAAGTCATCTCCTGCCAAAATTGCTTTCACAACAGAATGTAAAAAGATAGCAGGTTGAGTAATCTTGGTTTGTTTTAAGGCTTCCGAACTTCCTTCAAACATGACATCACTTAATCTATACCCTAAAATACTATTTGCTTGTTCGAAAAGGGAGTGAGCTTGTTCAGAAGCTTCGTATAAATCTTTACCCATCCCTTCAAATTGAGCACCTTGACCTGGAAAAACATATGCTTTCATAAATTTAATTATTGTTAATATAAATTATGTAAAGTTAATTTTGTTCGATTTAAATAAATTTGAGTGCAAAAGTGAGGAAAAAAAATTGAACACCAAAATCTAATTAAACTTTCATTTAAGTATAAAAAAAAGTACTTTTAACCAGTCGTTTAAATAATTAAAAATTTATTATCTCTACATATTTTAAGTAGAAATAATGCGTTAAGAAAAAAAACGA
This sequence comes from uncultured Saprospiraceae bacterium, assembly GCA_937974625.1. Lineage (GTDB taxonomy): Bacteria > Bacteroidota > Bacteroidia > Chitinophagales > Saprospiraceae > JAFMDF01. The sequence continues at coordinate 24,657 of CALJVJ010000017.1, read as the reverse complement.
CTTTCGAAACCCCATTAAAAATCTAAAATATTTTAGCGACTATGATGAAATCTATAGCAATTTTATTGCTTTTTCCTTTATTTTTATTAGACCTTCCTGCTCAATGTCCTAATTCTAGTAGACCAGGAGTACACGTAGTTCAAACCGGAGAAAATTTATACAGAATTGCAAAACGATATAAAGTTTCTACTCAAGACCTAGCTCAATGGAATAACATTTCAGCAAGCATAACCCTTTTTGCTTGTCAAGAATTATCATTAACCTACAACAATACTCATTCTAACGCATTACCTACTTATAACTCAACGGATGAATTTACAGAGAGAGGTAATAGGAATAACACCAGCAATAGCAATAATTATACAGAGACCACATTTGTTAAACAAACTGGAAATAAGCATATTATCCGAGAAGGGGAAACCATAAATGGTTTGGCTAATTTATATGGCTATACCGAAGAACGTTTCCGAAAAATAAATGTTTTGAGACCTGGAGAAGAATTAAGTGTTGGTTCTAGTATTTTGTCTTCAGATTGTATTTGTGATAGAGTGGTGTCCTATGATGAAATGGATGCTCCAAATGGTTATACAAATTCTTCGGATAAAATAAAAACCAACAAGCAGTCAAAGTATGCTTCAAATACGCCAAACAGGAATAGAATTTATAGCAATACCAGTGCTTTTATAGCTAGTGCTGAGGATAGCTCTCCAAATAAGGTAGAGGCTAGTTATGATGCCTCTTCTAAAGTTGCTCAGGGTAATTCCGAACCTATAATTACAAGCGCTCCGAACCAAACAGCCACCGATGAATACAGAACATCCTCATCGAATAGTATTACTTCTAGAAATAGTAATGTTGCACCTGCCGCTGCACGGGCAACTTATATGACAGCTGACGAGTTAGTAATGTTAGATGAAATTAATCTATTGCGTTCTAATCCAGCAGGCTATATTCAATATGTTGAACAATACAGAAGAGAACTTCAACGCTATGACATCAAGAGTAGTGCAGGAAGTCCTTATCCTACCATTGATGAATTAATAGCGGAGTTGAAAAGAACCCCAGCTTTACCATTATTAGAGCCAACACCTTGTCTTTATGATGTCGCAAAAAAACATGGCAAATATCAACAATCTATAGAAACTTTAACCCATGATGGCCCAGGGTTCATTCAGCCATTTGAAAGAATAATAGAATCGTGTAAAGAGATAGGGATGATTTTAGGTAATGAAAATTTGGTAACAGGAGTTCCAAGTATCAGAGGTTCTGTGATAGAACTTTTAGTAGATCATGGTGTCTCAAAAAGAGGACACAGAAAGAACTTATTGAATCCAAGATGGAAATATGGTGTAACGTATAAAGTTGGAAATATTGGCCAATCTCCACATAGTTGGGTGCAGAAATTCGGCTTTAATTAATTAATTTGTAAACAATATAAATTTGTAATCAAAGCCTATACCTATCAGAATAAAACGCTATGAGTAGGTTAGCAAAAAAATGATTAGATTTACCTCATTAAATTTTTATAATAATTTAGCTACTATGAAAAAAACGACAGGATTTTTAATATTCTTTACTTTGTTTTTATTAGACCTTTCTGCCCAATGTCCTAATTATAGCAGACCTGGGGTTCATGTGGTCCAAAGTGGAGAAAATCTTTACAGAATTGCTAAACGGTATAACCTATCAACCATAGATTTAGCACAATGGAATAATATCCCAACAGATAGGATTTTATATGCTTGTCAGGAGTTATCCTTAACTCAAAGCAATACCTATCAAAACACTGACCCCGCTTACAATTCTTCTGGGGATTTTACCTCTAGAGGAAATAGTAACTATGATAATAGTCGTACCTATGAGGGGCCATCATTTGCCAAGCAATCAGGTCCAAAGCATACGATTAGGGATGGTGAAACGATAAACGGTTTGGCTAATTTATATGGTTATACAGAAGAACGGTTCCGAAAAATAAATTTGTTGCAACCAGGAGAAGAACTAAGTGTGGGTTCTACTATTTTATCAACTGATTGTACCTGCGATAGAGTAGTGTCCTACGATGAAATGAATGGTGGTTATACCCAACCTTACACTAATAACTATTCTAATAATTCTGGTAATAATACTTCTACCAATAACAATGGTTTTCAAGATAGAGGAAGGTCAGACTATGACTCATTTTATGATAATGACAACGGAAGTATAAGCGGGAATTTTCCTCCAGCAGCAGAGCCGATTGATAATAATGCGAATAGAATAAGAAGTGCAGGAACTACTCCGAATAATTTTGATAGCCAAGGCGCTTCCAACAATAGAATTAATACATCCAATAATAGAGCTCCAGCACCTGCAAGAGCTACCTATATGTCTGCGGATGAATTAGCCATGTTGGATGAAATAAATCTGATGCGCTCCAATCCATCAGGGTACATTACTTACGTTGAACAATACCGAAGAGATATTCAAAGTGGAAGAACTTTTGGTAGTTCACTTCCCGTGATTGATGAATTGATAGCTGAATTGAGGAGAACACCAGCTTTATCCACCTTAGAACCTGCTCCATGTATTTATGAGGCTGCTAGAAAGCACGGATTAGACCAAAAAGCTAGAGGTTATACAGACCATGCTGGTTCAGATGGTGCATGGCCTTGGGATAGAGTGAAAAGAGAGTGTTCTCAAATGACGGATGGCAATGAAAATTTAGTAGGAGGATTGGCCGACGTAAGAGAATCTGTTATTTTACTTTTAGTAGATGATGGCATTGCTTCAAGAGGACATAGAAAGACCTTGTTAGAACCCAAATGGAGGTATGGTGCAACTTACAAAATTGGTAAAGTTGGGCACATGCCAAATTGCTGGGTACAGAAATTTGGTTCTTAAAATTGCTTTAACAATAAATGGAAGATTTTTTAAATCAATTATTATTTACCATAAACGGAACTGCTATTACCATAGGAAAGGTGATAGCAGTTTGTGGTATTGGGATATTGGCTTTCCTTTTTCAATCCTTTGTGGTTAAAAGAAGTTTGGCCTATTATCACCACAAAGGTAGTTTAGAAAGCGGGAGTAGTAGAAGAATTGAACTATTGGTGTTCAGTTGCCTGTTGCTTATTTTTTTAATCATTGCGATTAATATTTTTGGCTTAAACCAAGATTTATTTCCCAATAGATTTTTTGTGTTAAAAGGAGAGGTTATTCTGAAAGGAATATTCATAATTCAAATAGCTCGCTTAATTCATTTGTTTTTCACTCGATTAATCAATGGGTATTATCAAAGACGAATAATAAGTGAAGAAGGAGTGTCCAATAGGTTGCAAGACCTTACTAAGGAAAATCCTAATAAAATAGCCAATAGTTCGATAAAAGTAGCGGTTATTTTATTTGCCCTATTTTTGTTTTTTCAAAATTTTCAGTTCAACCCTGAGCTGATAACCCTACATCAAGATACAGACAAGCCATTTCCTTTAAAGTTAAGTACCGTCTTAATTGTTGGCTTAATTCTTACTTTAGGAAGAGTCTTTATTTGGGTATTGACGCAGCTTATTTTATTGACCTATTACCAAAGGAACAAAATAAATTTAGGGACTCAGTTTGCAATTAATCAGTTGATTAGTTATTTCATTTATGTATTTGCTATACTAACGGCTCTACATTTTTTGCAAATAAACATGACCGTATTTTGGGGTGGTTTAGCGGCCCTATTAGTTGGGGTAGGATTAGGCTTACAGCAAACATTTAATGACCTTTTTTCAGGACTATTATTATTATTCGAAAGAGGGATAGAAGTAGGAGAAGTATTAGAAATTGATGGTAAAATCGGGAGTCTTAAAAAAATTGGTTTAAGAACATCGGTAATCGAATCAAGAGATAATGTGACGATTATAGTTCCAAACTCAAAACTAGTTGTCAATAATGTAATTAATTGGAGTCATTATGACGATAAAGTTCGATTTACAGTCAAGGTTGGAGTAGCTTATGGAACAGACACCGCAGTTGTAAAGAAGATTTTATTAGAAACAGCTAAGGAACATTCTTTTGTATTAAAATTTCCATCTCCTACTGTTAGGTTCACTGATTTTGGCAACTCTTCTTTAGATTTTGAATTACTTTTTTATTCTAAAAACTTTACAATTATTGAAGACATCAAAAGTGATATTCGGTTTGAGATAGACCGTAAATTTAGAGAAGGAAGTATTGAAATTCCGTTTCCACAGAGAGATGTATGGATTCGGAAGGATAGTAAGTAAAAATCGTAATAAATAGATCATTAAGAAAAAGGAAATCGATGCTTTATGACTATTTTATTGAATATTGGAAATTTATAATGTCAAACAAGCCTAATCCGAGTTAAAAAAAATCCGAGTTATAAATTAAATAACACGGATTTTTTATAACTCGGATAGTTATTTTAGGGAGTAGGAAATAAATAATGTACCCAAATTTTAAGAAGTTATTTTTTCTTTAGATAAGGCGAAAAACGCAGACATAGCCGTAGCTATGGCGAGTATTTTCAACGCAATATAAAGGAAAAAGAACGAGTAAAATGGGTAGGTTATATTTTTCCTACTCCCTTAATCAATTAGTTTATCATTTTTCACCTAAAACCCTCAAAGACTAGGAGATACTCGATTTTTCTAAATAAAGCGTTTTATAAAAATCAAAGCATACTAAACAACAATCCTACTTTATCAAAATAATCTTCTGAGACAAAACTTTTGTCGGCGTTATTAGAAAAACAAAATACATGCCTCCATCCAATGTCGTACCTGAAAACGTTACTTCATTCATCCCCGCAGTTTTAGTGGTCTGGTTTTCCAAAACTTTGACAAGTCTGCCATTCACATCCATTACTTGAATCAGTACTTGTTCCGTTTGTGCTAATTGATATTGAATGGTTGTTTCACTTCTGAATGGATTTGGCATAACGGTTAAAGAAGTTTTGAGCTGAATAGATTTTAGGGACGAATGTCCTTCAACTCTTTCAAGACTTTGGCTCGTAGCTTCATCTTGGAAACTTCCACTAGTAGGCGAACAGGTTTGAATAATAGCACTAAAATTACTACCTGCTTTTGCATGAAAACCAGGATTTAAAAGAATGGTATTTCCTGCTTTGAAAACCATATTTCCCGTTATAGTAAGGGTTCCCGAGGTAGTAATTGTTTTCTGAGCATTCATCTCTGTACCTTCCATTAAATTAGTGCTGACACTTCTGTCTTCTGGGCAGAGGGAAGCTTCTAAGCAATCACTAGTTCCATTATTATTTAAATCTTCATCCACCATTCCACATCCACAATCACCCGCTGCAATTTTATTGGCATCATTAGGACAAGCATCATTACAGTTGGGGGTTCCGTCATTATCGCTGTCTGTGTCAGGTGTTCCACATCCACAATCACCCGCTGCAATTTTGTTGGCGTCATTAGGACAAGCATCATTACAATTGGGAGTCCCGTCATTATCGCTGTCTGTGTCAGGTATTCCGCACCCACAATCACCCGCTGCAATTTTGTTGGCGTCATTAGGACAAGCGTCATTACAATTGGGAGTCCCGTCATTATCGCTGTCTGTGTCAGGTGTTCCGCATCCACAAAGACCAGGGGTTATTTTATTTGGGTCATTTGGGCAATTGTCTAATGGACCTCCATTATTTTCTGTACAAAAGGTTACGGAATATAATGCATCAAATGCGCCACCTGTGGCAATGATAACGCCATTATTATCTGTTAACGAAAATACGCCATTACCATATCCACAGCAAATACCATCACTATAAGCGTCATTAATGGTGAAGGTATAACCTGCTGCTGGAGGCAAAGTGAAAGAAGGGGTTATGGTTACCCCTGCCTGTGTATAACCGCTGCCAGAATAAAGGATATTACCAGTTGAATTGGTAATCGTCCAACTGGTTTCCTGAGGGTAATTATCAAAGGTTAGAGAGAGATTGATATCATTGGCATAACATGGACAAGTGTTGCAGTTGCTACCTCCACAATCTATTCCTGTTTCATCTCCATTTTGAACGCCATCATCACAAGTTGGTGCAGCACAAGATAAAGTACAAGTAGCATTATTGTATCGATTTCTGATTAATTCTCCTGGTTGTTGTCCAAAGCCGTTATTAAAGTCAATTCCACAATTCGTAGCATTACAATAACTCATAATCGTTCCTCCTCCTGGAGGGCAGTCCCCATAAGTACTTGCACAACCCCCTTCGGTAGGAGAACAAGCATCAATAGCGGTATTATTACCATTCCAACTACAATTTTGGGTATGTTGTGAACCCATATTATGTCCCATTTCGTGAGCGAAAACTTGAATGTTCCAGGAGTAAGTTGGAAAAGTAGTAATGGAGGTGCCCATGTTTGCGCTAACCGCATATGGCCCAGCATGTTGACCACTAAAAGTAAAATAACTGGAACAAAGCACATCAATCCACGCAATACCTCCGCCTAATGCTCTCGTAGAAATAAAGTGAGCCAATCTTCCATTGTAATTATTTTTAGTCAATTCTCCGAATTTTTGCAAAACCGCATTGGTGTTATTTAAGCTAGCATAAGGGTCGGTGGTAGTCCAAACTTTTAAATCGGAAAGCGAAATTTCAATTTGTTCGTTGGCATAAATGGTGGCGACTTCATTTATTAAAGCACTAACGAAAGCAATCACACTGGCTTCCGAATTATTATGCTTCTGATACATATCAAAATCACATTCTACATAAATCGGAATACATTTAGCCATGTTATTTCTAGCTTTAGTTTCGACTTGTTGTCTAAAACCATCCTTAATTAATTTTTGATTATCTCCAACCACACAAGTTTCTGGTTGGTCCAACGTTAGGTTCCTGTCATTATATAGGACATGGGCATTTTCATTTTTGAGTTTACCTATCACGTAATTACCATCATCATCACTAATCATTATTCTTATTTCTGTACCAAAAATACTGACGGAAACTATAGAGTTGTTATCTCCTTTGACAATACCTCTATAAAAAACACCATTGTTCATTGTTGTCAAGTCTTCCCCTTCACTCGAACGGAAAATAAAATCTTGAGAAAAAATATCGACCTTGTAAATGTCTAATTCAATAAAAGATTTTTCGTTTACTGGAATTTTTAAGGTAGTAACGTCTGGTTGGGTCCTAATAAAATGAGCTAATTGTTCAGCTTTAACGGTCAAATTAATACTTCCTAAGGCATAACCTTCTAAAAGAGAATTCGCCGTTTTACTTACTTCAAAAGGGGCAAATTCGTTGAATCTAGCGGCACTTTGTTTGTTTTGAGCTACCAATTTGGCTAATTGGTTTTTTGCAGTGGTAGGAGGTTGCTTAATTCCGAGTTGTGTTCTTTCAATTAAATCTTGTGTGTAGGCTTCGTTTTTGACCAATAGGAAAACGAAAAAAAGGCTAAGTAACGGGATGTACTTAATCATGTTTTGAGATTAGCTGGACACAAATCTATTCTCTCCAATTCTTAATTTCGATTAAAGAAAAGGGTGAATTTGATTTAATGACCAATCGGTTCAGGAACGGCAAAAAAATATACGCTACATTTTTCAACCAGTAAAACTGCATCATGCAGGCAGGTTGAAAAACTAACAAGTAGTTTCTATTTTTTTGTCAATACTTATAAGATAACAAAACAAAAGTTTTGCTAATCAAAAATTTGTTGTAACTGGCAAGACCAGTATCAAAATGATGGATAAAGAAAGGGGAAGTGAATGTTATGAGCGATACAAAAAATGTATCTTGATTACAGAGTAAAAGTTATATATGTTTTTATTTTCTTCAATTTAACCGCTTTTTTAATCTTATGTTGTACAACTGATTGCTAAAAACTCAAAATGCCTATAATTTGACATATTGTATTATATAAAATTATATTTGTGTCAATCAAAAGATACTTTTTTTTGACTTAAACTAAATGTAGATTCACTGGTTTGAATAAATTAGCATTTAGTTGTGCTTTCTTAAATTTTTCGAAAAGTCATAGTCCAATACTTATTGGTTTCCAACTCCCTTAATAAAACAAAATTGATAGATGACGATAGTAAAAACAGATGTACTCATTCTTGGCGCAGGGTTAACAGGATTAACATTAGCTTATCGTTTGCGAAATTTGCCTATAACTGTTAAAATTGTAGAAGCGAGAGACCGAATTGGTGGCCGAATTAAAACCATTTATGATGCAAATGGAGGGTCACAAGAAATGGGGGCAACGTGGTTGGGCCGAAAACATATTTCTCTATTCAGCTTGTTGAAAGAACTAAAGCTAGAAACCTTTATTCAAATATTAGGAGATAAGGCTGTATTTGAACCAATTTCAACTAGTCCTCCACAGGTAGTTTCGTTACCACCAAATTCAGACCCAAGTTTTCGGATTAAAGGGGGAACCTCCAATCTTATCAATACATTGGCTAGTCATTTATCAGAGGGCCAGATTATAACAGGACAACCGATTCAATCTATTACTAAAGAAAAAGGGGCGTTTTACGCAAAATCAAGAGACCAGCTTTATCGGTCGAAAATAGTCGTTTCTACCTTGCCTCCTTATTTATTAACCAAAACTATAGAATTTAACCCTTCTTTACCTAGTTCCATTAATGCAACAGCTGCAAAAACGCATACCTGGATGGGTGAATCTATAAAAGTAGGATTAACTTATAAAACGCCTTTTTGGAGAGCGGATAACACTAGTGGAACAATTGTCAGTAATGTTGGACCCATCCCAGAGATGTACGACCATTCCAATGTTGAAGAAACGGCCTTTGGTTTAAAAGGATTTTTTAATGGGTCTTATTTTTCCATCACCAAGGAAGAACGCTTGGCTTTGGTACTCAAACAATTAGAAAAGTATTATGGACCACAAGTAAGAGATTATTTGACTTACGAAGAAACGGTTTGGCGTAATGAACCCTATACTTTTATGGCTTACGACACTCATTTATTGCCGCATCAAAACAATGGACATCCAGCATTTAGAAAGGCTTGTTTTAGCGGACAATTTTTTGCAGCGGGTTCTGAGACTGCAAAAAGCCATCCCGGGTATATGGATGGAGCTATTTCAAGTGCTAATTTTGTGTTTGAGGAATTGAAGGGGAGTCTTTAAGATTAGCGTAAGGTAGAGATTATTAGTAGGAGAAGAAAGGTGCTTCTGTATTGCTTTAGCGTACAAAAATCATACATCATAAATCCATAACGTTTTTATAGTTTTATAGAACAGAAGACTTTGTCTAATTTATTAGATTGATTATCAAAGAGATAAACCTACTCCTACTGTCATCTAGATACTGCCTCGTCTACCAGATGGATTTATGATGTAGGAATTCTGAATTATGATTTTTACTATTTTCACAAGCCCAAGATGGATTATTCTACGACGTGGTCCCCACTTAAATATCTGTGTTCTGCATCGAAGGCACTTATGATATTTTCATTCAACTCATCTTTTTCAATCAAACCATCTCTCAGTCGAATAATTCTATGGGCATGAGCTGCGATGTCTGGCTCGTGGGTTACGACAATAATAGTATTCCCTGCATTATGCAGTTTTTCAAAAATCTCCATAATTTCTATAGAGGTTTTGGTATCCAAGTTTCCTGTTGGTTCATCTGCCAAAATAATGGCAGGGTCATTTACCAAAGCCCTAGCAATGGCAACTCTTTGTCTTTGCCCACCAGAAAGTTCATTTGGCTTATGTTCTACTCGGTCTCCGAGGCCAACATTAGTTAGGGTCTCTTCTGCTTTGTCTAAACGAGCAGACTTACTCACACCTGCATACACTAGTGGTAATGCCACATTTTCAAGAGAAGAAAGTCTAGGAAGGAGGTTAAAGGTTTGAAAAACAAATCCTATTTCTTTGTTTCTTACTTCAGCTAATTCGCCATCATCCAGCGTACTAACATTTTCATTGTTTAAGACATATTCACCTGCGGTAGGGGTATCCAAACAACCTAAAAGGTTCATCAATGTTGATTTTCCAGAACCAGAAGGCCCCATCAAAGCAACGTATTCATTTTTTTTAATGTCTAAAGTGATAGATTTAAGGGCATGCACTTTTTCTGCACCCATTATATAGGTTTTCTTCAGGTCTTTGATTGAAATTATCGGGTCCATTTTCAGTCGTTTGGTGTTAAATATAAATTATTTTAAATCTATCACTTTAGGAACTTTAAAGTGTTCTTCATTCTTATCGGGTGCATTAGACAAGGCAGCAGTTCTATCAACTTGATGTTTGATTTCATCTTCTCTGAGAACATTTACTTCCTCATTGATATAAACCAAAGGTGCTACCCCCTCTAAATCTAACTCTTCTAACTTGCTGACCATTTGTAAAATATTATTCAAGTCACCTTGAATTTTATTTCGCTCGGAATCAGACAGTTTTAAACGAGCTAGCTTTTCTAGCTTTAAAATTAAGGTTTTATCTACTTGCATAATAATATTTTAGATAATAGTCACACTTTAGGGGACGAAAGAAAATCTTTAGTTCTCATACAAGCTATTTTCTGCGTAAAATTGGCAAGAATTCACTTTATAAGATTGATATTCAAGAAGTCAGAAGTTAGATTTGATGCTCTACTACGTCTGACTTCTGATAGAAAATTTTAACCCGCCCGAGCAGTCGGGCTGGTTTTCGGTCTGATTGCTGACTTTTATTTTACTAGTCTAATTCTTCAAAAAATCCCGTTTCTCGATTCTTTTTGACATTATGCCAAAGATAATATCTACCATTCATGACCACATAAACGCCTGATGGTAATGCTTGGGCAAAAGCAATGGCACTACCCAAATTAAAAAACCCATCTGAGGAGTTTCCAAAAGCATAAGGTACCATTGCACCTGTGATGACGATGGTTTTATCTGCAATAGCTTGTTTAGCAAGAAATTCAGCAGTTTTTGCCATCGTATCTGTTCCGTGCGTAATAACAATTTCATCCGCTTCACATCTTCGACAATTATGCGCAATAATTTCTCTGTCTGTTTCTGTCATTTCCAAACTATCCACCATCATCAATGTCTTGACATCCGTTGGAATGTTACACCGACCTCTGACTAACATTTCCTTAAGATGGGTATCTTTAAAATAAAGCTCCCCTGTAATGAAATTATAATCCTTGTCAAAAGTACCACCAGTGATATAAATTTGAACCATTATTTTTATATAAGTGGGGGCATATGGCAAAGGGCACAGGGACCTGATAGATAGCCCGGTGCCCTTCACCCTTTTCCCTAAGCTATTTTACAAATGAATAACCTCCCCGTAAGCCTCTGCCGCTGCTTCCATTACCGCCTCACTCATAGTCGGGTGGGGGTGTATGGTCTTAATTATCTCATGTCCTGTTGTTTCCAATTTTCTGGCCGCTACTACTTCGGCAATCATTTCAGTAACATTGGCACCTAACATATGGGCACCTAAGAATTCACCGTATTTTGCATCAAAGATTACTTTTACAAAACCATCTTTAGCACCTGCTGCACTTGCCTTACCGGAAGCAGAGAAAGGAAATTTACCTACTTTGATATCATAACCAGCTTCTTTAGCCGCAGCTTCAGTATAACCAACAGAAGCAATTTCTGGGGAACAATAAGTACATCCAGGAATATTACCATAATCGATAGGCTCCACATGTTCGCCCGCAATTTTTTCAACACATGTGATGGCTTCGGCTGTAGCAACGTGCGCCAAAGCTGGGCCAGCTACAATATCACCGATAGCATAAATACCTGCTACATTAGTTCTATAAAATTCATCGACTTTCACTAGTCCTCTTTCTGTAGCGATACCCATTGCTTCTAAACCAATATTTTCTGTATTAGGACTTACACCAGCAGCTGAAAGTACCACATCACACTTAATAGTCTCAACTTTTCCAGTCTTTCGGTTTTTTGCCGTAACAACACATCCTGCACCTTTTGTATCAACTGTTTCTACAGCTGTATTTCCAAGAACTTTAATACCTTTTTTCTTATAAATTCTTCCTAAAGCTTTGGAAATATCTTTATCTTCTCTTGGCACTAATCCCTGTTCCATAAACTCTACGATAGTAACTTCTGTGCCGATAGAGTGGTAGAAATAAGCAAATTCAACACCTATAGCTCCAGCACCAACAATCACCATACTTTTAGGCTGTTTTTCCAAACTCATTGCCTTTCGGTATTCAATGATTTTTTTGCCATCAATTGGTAAGTTTGGCAATTCTTTAGCTCTTCCTCCAGTTGCTAATATAATGTGTTTAGCTTCATAGGTAGTAGCCTTGCCTTTGGCATCCGTTACTTCTACTTTTTTACCTCTACTCAATTTACCAAATCCTTCTAAAACGGTTACTTTATTCTTTTTTAATAAGAAAGTAACGCCTTTACTCATACCATCTGCAACGTTTCGACTTCTTTTAACCATTCCAGTAAAGTCAGCTTTTGGTTTGGATACTTTAATGCCATAATCTTCTGCATGATTGATGTATTCGAAAACTTGAGCACTTTTTAAAAGGGCTTTCGTAGGGATACATCCCCAATTTAGACAAATACCACCTAAAGATTCTTTTTCAACTACAGCTACTTTCATTCCTAACTGAGAAGCTCGGATTGCTGCTGGATAACCTCCTGGACCTGTACCGATTACAATTAAATCAAAATTCATTTTTTATAGCATTTATTTATACAAAAGGGTGAAATACTTTTTTAAGGGAAATTAAAATGTAAAATGTAAAATTAAAAATACCAATTTCTAAGAAGGTACTGTTTTAAAAATGTAATTTTACGCTTCCTTACTTCCTATAAAATAAGTAGTACCTTAAAAGATCGCAAATATAGGCAGAAAGCCATAAATCAAAGCTAGAAAAATAGAATATTATCAATTTATCTTGGCTATTTTCCAAGTTTTCTGCATATACTAAAAGTTTTCCTCCGTTTACTCAATCTCTACTTCCGCTTAAATATATTTATTAGCTAAAATTAAATAAAATTATAATATGTAATTAATTTTATATATATTTGCGTAAGTTTTCTCATAGTATGTTTGTTTATTTTAGTTGTTGATTCCTGCATCTTTGTCCCTCATAAGTTGCAGGAATTTTTTTGTCCCATTATCATTCTTAATAATAATGAAGTATTTTTTTTATCTCTCAATTTTTTTCTCCCTATTTTTTTGGTTTAGTTGTACTCCTAAAACTAGTAATATTATTCCACCAACTTCCAATTTTTATCAAGAACAAATCAAACAATGGCAAGCCAAAAGGTTTCAAGAAATAACTGCTCCAGATGGGTGGTTGTCTTTGATTGGACTTTATTGGTTAAAAGAAGGAGAAAGTACTTTTGGTAAAAGTAAATTAAACACAATTCCTTTCCCAAAAGGAACACCTAATTATATAGGTAGGTTTATCCTGGAAAATGATAGTGTACATATGAAAATAGATGAATTAGCGAAGGTGAAAGTAGGGGAAACCTTTCCAAAAATGATTTACTTGCAGGCGGATAAAATGGGCGCACCAACGATTGCTAGTTTGGGTAATCTAAGTTGGTATTTATTGCAGCGAGAAAATCGATTTGGTATCCGATTAAGAGATGCAAAAAATTCAGCTATCAGGAAGTTTAAAGGAATGGACCATTTTCCTATTTCTCAAGATTGGCAAGTTCCTGCTACTTTGAGGTTATCTAAAAACCAAAAAAGTATTACCCTTAGAAATGTAGTAGATATGGATGTACAGATGAAATTAGAAGGGTACTTAGTCTTTGAGTTAGGCGGTATCACCTATGAATTGGAGGCTTTAGATGGAGGAGCCGAAAGTTATTTTATTATTTTTGCAGATGAAACAACTGGAGTAGAAACCTACGGTGCAGGAAGATATTTATATGTGCCAAGAACAGATGATGCAGGCAATACTTTAATTGATTTTAACAAAGCGCATAATCCACCCTGTGCCTTTACTGATTTTGCTACCTGCCCATTACCTTCGGCTAAAAATACCCTGGAGGTGAGTATATTAGCAGGGGAGAAGAACTATAAGGAATGATGAATGGTGAATGGTGAATGGTGAATGGTGAATGGTGAATGGTGAATGGTGAATGGTGAATGGTGAATGGTGAATTTAATATATGTTCTTTATTGTTAGTTAGGGATAATGTAATTTACTGATTATCAGAATCATTTGAGTTTGAACTTGATTGTTGAATATTATAGTTTATAGTTCAATAAATTTTTATATTAGAAGACCAATGACTTCCAATTTTTTTAAGAAAAACGGTTTTCAAATCTTTAAATACGCCGTTTACCTATCTGTTTTTACCAATGTTTTTTTATTCCTTCGGAAAGATATTGCTGCGGCTACTCATAGGTTTGGTGGTGATTTTTCAATGTCTCAAATATTTGAAGCTTACACAAATACTATAGATACAGCAGCGTGGGTAATACTTTTGATACTTTTTGAATTAGAGACTTACGTGATTCCGAAAGATAAAATGACGCGGGAACTATCCTTGTTTTTTAGAACGATAATGATTGGATGTTTTTTGGTTATATTCAGTTCTTTTTTAGGTTATGTGGAAGGGGTAAAGTGGTTGAATGGATATGAAAAGACATCAATTAATAATATTTGTGAAGTCGCAGGACAATCTTGGATGGTCGAGCTACGTGATTTTAAAATCATCGAGCAGAAAACTTGTGATAAATTAGCCAAAGGAACTGTATTTTTTAAGCATAAAACTAAATCAGTTTACACAGATGACCATTTTTTAAAGGAAACCAATTGGTTAGCAGGAATTGATGTGGCAAATTCTTTGACTTGGTTATTGATTGTTTTTTTACTTGAGTTAGACGTGTTGTTGAGGCAAAAAATTAAACTTAGCTTGGCCTATAAAAAATTGACCTTGATTTTAAAAAATATCCTGTATCTGATTTTACTTTTTTGCGCAGTATATTGGGGCGTTTATGGTGATTTTTTAGAATTTTGGGATGCTTTTCTATGGATTATAGCCTTTGTGTTTATAGAACTGAATTTATTAAACTGGGGGAAAGTGGATGGGTAAGCTACTAAATAAAAAATCCCTTCAAACTAACATGTTTGAAGGGATTTTTGGTAAGTATTTAAACTTTACATTTATAACCTATCTGACTAGTCGGAAGGCGACGGGTTTTACATTTAAAATTGACTATTGTGTTCTGCGCTGAATTTCATCTCTAATCTTAGCGGCTTCTCGATAATCTTCTTTATCTAATACTGTTTTTAATAATTCTTCTAAATCTTCGGTGCTTCTATCTGTCAAGTCGACTATTTTAGCAGCTCTTTTTCTTTTCTTTTTAGTAGGAGCAGGTTCGCCAGTTTCATCAGCATCTTCTAAAATAACACCTGCCGCATCTAAAATAAATTCGTAAGTATAAATAGGGCATTCAAAGCGAACAGCCATAGCTAAAGCATCTGACGTTCGGGAATCTATTTCTAAAACTTCTCCATCCTTCTCACAAACCAGTCGTGCATAGAAAATACCATCTAAAAGATTGTTAATGACAATTTCCTTTAAGTTGATATTAAATGTATCCATCGAGTTTCTGAACAAATCATGGGTCAGTGGTCGACTTGGTGTCATTCTTTCCATTGCCACTGCAATTGCTTGTGCCTCAAAGCCACCAATCACAATAGGTAGTCTTCTAACTCCATCCTGCTCACCCAAAACCACTGCATAATTATGTGAGTGGGTTACGCTATGGGAAAGGGCTACTATATCCAGTTCAATTTTTTTCATAAAATCTCTTGATTGTCTATTTTGCCTCCATTAAAACGATACATCTAACCCAAGGCTGACGAAAAAGATGGCAAATATAAAACTTTTTTAAATACTAAAAATATTTATTTGTTTTTACTCCATTTGAATTTGAATGATTCAAAATTTATGAAAAATAGAAGTCAAAACAATAACTGGAGGGTTTTAGCCCGATGTTAAGGAACTTTGAAAAAATCAAAGGGTAAATATATTTTTTTATCACTTTTTAGATTCCAGAAATAAAATGTGTAGTTACTTATTTACAAAATCCCTTAAATTAAAAATACAATAATATTTGAAAATCCCAAAAAATAAAAAGCTGAATTTTTTCAAAAAATATTCTTCTTCAGTATAATCAATCCTCCGATTTTCAATCGGACGGCAAATTTACAAATTCTCTTTTTAACGAACAATAGCCAAAAATGTCTCTTTTTTAGCAACATAGGGGCATATTTGTTCTTCCTATTTAATATGGAGTCGACCAACCTTACCAATCCAATTTTATAAGTCTCATTTGAAAAAGGAACTATTTTAACTCAATTCTAGTTTTAGAGTTGGTTTTACACCAAAAATAAATTTTATTAACTGATTCTCATATTTTATAAGCGAAAATTTATCAAAATGCATTGTTTCCTACATTTCTCTGTCTTTCATGGAATGGCTTGAAGCATTTCTTACCTAAGTAATTCATTCGTAGACATTTAGGGTTGATATGTGAACGTCATTTCAATTGTGCAAAGCTATTGTTCTTGCACAAAACGGTCATCTATTTTTCATTATTAATCTAAATGTTATGAACATTGAGGAAATAAACTTCCTTAGGAGTATTTACAAAAATAAGGTAGTTCCATTTTGGTATTATAGAGATAAATATGCGGTTCAATTATTGACCTATGCCATCGAGGACCCTGTAAAAATCAGTACATTAAAGGCTAGCAACAAACAATTTTTATTACAAAAAGCACCTCTTAAAGAAATTACTGCTTGTTTGGTTGACAACCAACTGAGTAAATCAGACTTGATTAATTATTTGCCAAAAGAATGGCAAAATTTCAACCTTACTTTTCATAGGTGGGGAGGATACGAAAAATACCATAAACATAGCTGGTATCAAACAACTAGACCAGGTTTTAGCTTCGTTATTCAATTAAATTTTGAAGCAGCCCATGATGCTATTTATCACAAATTAATTGCCCCAGTACAAAGTGTGACCCCATTATTTAAAACCAATGGTCATCCAGTGGCTAAGAAAAAAATGCGCTTAACTTTAGCATGGGCACGCTTAGATTTTGATTTAGCCACAGGAGAAGTATTGATTGAAGAAATCCAAACGGATTGGATTAGAGAGGTGGACAGGATGGTTAATCGGTTCAAAGATTCTCATAAGAAGAGAGAGAAAGAGAAAATCAGGGATTGTTGGTTAACGCACTATGCAGATACTTCTTTACACAATTTAAAAGCTTATCAAAGTTACTTGGCAGTGTACAAGAAAATTTGGGCAGAAGCTATTATGTCAGCTACTTTCGATTTCTGTTTGACGGAATTAGGTATTCGAAACATCTATTACCATACCTATGAATCAGGCAAAACTTTAAAGGATTGTAGCCCACCAAAAAGTCTATATGCTAAATTGCCTAAGAAATTTGGGTTTGTAAAAACCAAGGAAGCGCCCAAGTTTATTGCTGCGGATAAAAAGATTCGGAAGAAAATTAAGAAAGGGAAATTTTTATGGTGGAGGTTATTAATATAGGCTAATTACTAAATTGTTGATGATTGAATAGCGCATTTGGTTAAAACCTAATAAATATCCGCTGGCAATAATCCGTTGGCAACAAAATAAAAAATGCCAATGGATTGATTGCCAACGGATAATACTACACAAAATACCCTTTTAGTATTTAGTAAAATTAGTGTTTTAACTGATGATCTAATTGATTGCATTTAAAGTATAAACAATCATACAATCCTTTCAAAGTTAAATTTTAAGTGACAGGCTTTCCGCCGTCCAAAATATCTTGCCATTTTTGCAATTGCTCCCATTTTCCTTCGGCAGCCAATTGAGCTTGGTCGCCCCAAGTTGTCGGGTCATGCGAAGCAAATCTAGCACCCGCTTCACTCAATATTTCTTTTACTCTTTCTTTATCCGTACCTGCCAATTGAGAATAGTTAGCAATACCTGCTTTATTTAAAATTTCCGCAATCTTTGGTCCAATACCTTCGATTTTAGTCAAATCTTGAGGGTCTTTAGACTTTTCAGCCTCCATTTTTCGCAATTCTTTTTTCAATATCTTTCCTGTAGCACTCATTGGCAATGCATCAATGATTTCTACCTGACGAGGATATTTATAAGCTGCTAGGTTTCCTTTTGTATAAGCAATTAATTCTGCTGGCGTAGCGGACGCACCGTCTGCCAGTACGACATAAGCTTTAATTTCTTCTCCCATCTTTGGGTCAGGAATACCGGTTACCGCTACTAAAGAAACTGCTTCATGCTTAATCATCACTTCCTCTACTTCTCTTGGATATACATTCAATCCACCCCTAATAATCATGTCCTTGGTTCTATCGACGATATAATACCGCCCTTTATCATCCTTTACTGCCACATCACCTGAATGTAACCAGCCATCAGTCAAGGTTTTAGCATTTGCCTCAGGTCTTTTATAATATCCTTTCATGACGTTATGACCTCGATACCACAATTCACCTTTTTCTCCTACAGGAACTTCATTTCCAGCATCATCTACTAACTTTACCTCCACTCCCCAAACAGGTCGACCGATACTTCCAGGCACTCGTTCTTCGCCCATGTGATTGAAGGTTACAATCGGAGAACCTTCCGACATTCCATATCCTTCTAAAATTTCTACTTTAAACCTATTTTCAAAATCATGTAAAACCTGAACAGGCAAAGACGCACCGCCAGCCATACAGACTCTAAGATTCTTAGATATTTTGTCGTAGTCAAATTTATCTTCTTTATAATTTACTAAGCCCCAGTACATCGTTGGCACACCTGCGAAGATACTGATGTCATGTTTTTGCATTAAACCAAAGACTGCTTCTGCATCAAATCGAGGTAATAATACAGAAGAGGCACCTCTATAAATACCTGCATTCATACAACAAGTCATGGCAAAAATATGGAAGAGTGGTAAAACAATGAGAATATTGTCCTCCTTGCTAATGTGTCCTAAATCAGCGGACCCAATACAATTAAGCATCAAATTAGAATGCGATAATTCTGCTCCTTTTGGCCGGCCAGTCGTACCAGACGTATAAATAATAACTGCTGTATCATTTGGGTCTGTTTGAGCAGATTCTGCTACAGGTGATTGACCTGCCATTAAAGCACCTAAAGTCTCAGTTCCTGCAATAGGCGAAGGCATTTCGGGGGTAGGCATAATCATAAAGAAATGCTCACAATCAGGCGCTTCCTTAAATCCTGCATGGCCCATTTGTCCCATGGGCAAATCAGCATTACCTACAAAACAGAAATAGGCTTTGGCATCACTATCTGATAAATGGTAAGCAATTTCATCTTTTTTTAATAAAACACTTAAGGGGACAACTGTTGCTCCAGCTTTTAAAATACCAAAATAGATAATTGGAAAATAGGGTAAATTAAAAGAACTCAAAGCTACCTTATCACCGGGTTGAATACCTTTTGCTTTCAAGCCATTTGCGACTTGATTGGCTGCACCATTTATTTGTGCAAAATTTAAAGTAGTATCCATAAAAGTAAAAGCAGCCTTCGTAGGGTGTTGGCGAGCGCTATTCTCTAAGATTACAGAAAGATTTAACATACGTTGATTGAGTTTTATAAAAGTTATTATTTTGAGTCAGAACTTATCTTACGAAGTATTTTTTAAAATGTCCGTAATAAATTAGGGATAGTTTTAAAAAATCCAAATATAATATCTTTATAGCCAACGAAAAAATAACTTCTATGTTTTTTAAAGGAGTTGAATACTTATCTGATGAAAAATCAATTAGGAAACTAGAAAGAGAAGTTTAATTTTTAGTTTAGTTGATATGGTGAAAATCGAAATTTAAACTTAATTTAGCCGCTATGAACTGCCGATTTCTTTTCATTTATGCTTTGGCACTTTTTTTATGCCTTTCCTGTCAGCACGAAAATGCTAATAACTCAGGTCTTTCTGCTCATTCCAAGGCAGATTATTTTCCTACAGATGATAAATGGGGATATATCAATCAAGCTGGCAAAGTAGCCATACATCCAACCTTTGATGACAATAGAAATTTTCACGAGGGCCTAGCTGCGGTTAGAAAAGAAACTAAGTGGGGATATATAGATAAGGAAGGGGACCTCAAAATACCCTTGTCTTATAAAAGTGTTTGGGGGTTTAAAGAGGGCCTAGCAAAAGTGCAAACGTTTGATAATAAAATGGGCTTCATCGATACAAAAGGTGAATGGGTGATTGAACCAAATTTTGATGAGGTAGCCGAATTTTCGGAAGGCAGAGCAGTTTTTAGAAATGATGTCAATTATGGTTTTATTGATAAACAAGGTAAGCCCATTATTCCAGCCAAATACCAAAGAACCTATCCATTTAAAAAAGGACTAGCAAAAGTAAAGTTAGACAACAAGTATGGGCTGATAAATTCAGTAGGAGCAATCATTATTCCTATCGAATATAAAAGGGTAGGAGACCTTTCGGAAAATTTAGTTCGGGTAAAAACGGAGCAAGGATTTCAATACATGGATGAAAAAGGCCAGCCAAAAATTACCAATCTATTTCAAAATTGTACGGATTTCGTTGGTGGATTTGCAGCTGCCAAAGTAAAAGGGAAATATGGTTTGATAAATACAAAAGGAGATTTTGTAATTGCCCCAACTTATCACCAATTATTTTCAGCCAATGAGGATAAATGGATTGCAGCATTAGCGGACAAATTTAGTTTAATTACTACCGAAGGAAAAATATTAACCACAAGAACCTACGACCAAATTGATACCTATTCAGAAGGCATTGCAGGCTATAGGATTGGCTATTTATATGGTTTTTTAGATGATAAAGGAAAAGAATTAACCCCAGCACAATATGGATTAATTTGGAGTTTTCAAGAAGGTATGTCTAGAGCCGCTTTTAGGGAAGGTATTGGGTTTATTGACAAAAAGGGCAACTTAGCCATTGCACCAGAATTTTTGGATGTACGTGATTTTTCTGAAGGATTGGCTCGTGTGCAATTGAGAAAGTGGTTTTAATGACACAATCAAAAATTATTACAGTATTGAAAAACAGCGCTTTAATTCTCCAAAATTTACAAATAGATTATCTACCCGGTGGTGCAATGGAAGTACCAGATGGCGATTTATTAATTCCGCTAGCCAATCAACTAATGCCTCAATTCTCAGAGGTGATTGCTACCGTAGATTGGCACCCAGCCAATCATATTAGTTTTGCAGGAAATCATCCTTGGCGACATATCGGCCAAACGATTCCTATTGATGGACGAGAACAAGAATTATTACCTTTCCATTGTGTCGCAGATTCCTTTGGGGCACTATTTCACCCTACTTTAAATAAAGAAAAATTCACGCATAAAGTGGAGTTGGGCACCGCTCATAATGTAGATGACTATAGTGCCTTTTATGATGCTGGCGAAAATAAAGACACCCAATTATTCGACTACTTACAATCCAAAAATATTGAGCAAGTTTTTATCATGGGGTTACCACTAGAAAAGGTCATTAAAAACACTGTATTTGATGCAATAAAGTTGGAGTTTAAAACCTTTGTTATCCAAGATGGTTGCAAAGCATGGAAAATAGCGGAAGCAAAGAAAATATGGAAAGATTTAGAGAAAGCAGGTGCGATTATACTGACTGCTGATAGATTATTGGAAGTTTGAAAAGTTAATAATCTTCTTGGACATGTATAAAATAGAAGCCGAGCAAAAGTTATACCTCCAAAAAACCTGCTTGCCCATCCGCTTCGCGGTTTTCTCGCTTAAATGTCCACAGGACATTTACCCTTCGGGTTCGCTCGTTCATCATGTTAAATTAAAAATGCGACCATGCATGGAGGGTTTATGCATAGCCGCGCCTTCTTCACTTTTAACCTAAACACATGATTACCTTTAATCGGGGGTTGTGTGAGGGAGCAGCTTGCATTGTGATTTTTAAACTCAGTAGGAATTTAAACAAATACCAACTGAAAGATGCCCCAAGGTTTTGTGTATAAGATGAAAAAGTAAATCTTTTTGAGATTAGTACCTTTGGCCCAAAACTAGGAGTATATCTTGGATTTCCAAATTATTTCACCGTAAAATATTGATAAATTGTGGCATATTATTTTAAAATATGAATTGATGTTTAATTTGATGTCTACTAAATGACATTTATCTTGTAACTATATGAACTTCAAATCCTTATAAACTCTGCAAATACAATAAATGAAATATCCCTTAACAAAAAGAGAAGCCATTGTAGATAATTATCATGGTACAAAAATAACGGACCCATATAGATGGTTAGAGGATGACCGCGCTCCTGAAGTAGAAGCCTGGGTAAAAGAACAGAATGCCGTGACGCAGGCCTATCTAAAGGAAATTCCATATCGTAAAAAGATTGCTGATAGGTATAGCGCATTATTCAATTTCACAAAGATGCACAGTCCTTTAAAGGCAGGGGAATATTACTTTTATTATAAAAATGAAGGGCTTCAAAACCAAGCGATTATTTACCAGAAAAAAGGAAAAAAAGGGGCTGAAAAGGTATTTATTGACCCAAATAAACTGTCGGCACAAGGAACAGTCGCCATTACGATTTTAGGTTGCTCCAAGGACCATAAGTATTTAGCGTATGCGCAATCTAAAGCGGGGTCAGATTGGCAAGAAATTCATATAATGGAAATAGAAACAGGCAAAAAGTTGCCTGACGTAATAGAATGGGTGAAATTTTCTAGCGCTGCGTGGTATAAAAATGGCTTTTTTTATAGCCGATTTCCTCCTGCCAAAGATGGGGAGGAATTAAGTGGCAAGAACGTTTACCATTCGGTTTACTATCATCAACTAGGGGAGGACCAAGCTAAGGATACCTTAGTTTATAAAAACGAAGCACAACCAGAACCTAATCATTATTGCTATGTGACCGAAGATGATAAATACCTGGTCATGTATGCAGCCCTAGGCACCCACGGATATGAATTATTTTACAAAGATTTAAGCAAGTCGAATAGCAACTTCATTAAATTATTTGCGGGATATGACCATAAAAATAATGTAGTGTTTCATGCGGATGGGAAGTTTTTGGTACATACGGATGTTTTTGCGCCAAAATACCGTTTGGTAGAGATAGATTTAGCCAATCCATCACCTGAAAATTGGAAAGAAATCATTCCAGAAACAGCCCATTTATTACAAAGTATAACCAAAGGTGGCGGAAAGTTATTTGCAGAATACTTACAAAATGCAACCAGTAGAATTTTTCAATATGATACAAAAGGAACGCTAGAAAAAGAAATAAGCTTACCCGGTCTTGGGTCCGTAATTGGATTTTCTGGTAAAGCAAAAGATAAGGAAATATTCTACTCTTTTACTTCCTTCGTTTACCCTGGAAGTATATTCTTGTATGAGGTCGAAACAGGGGAATCAAAACCATTTTTCGAAACGGATTTAACGGTTGACCCAACGCAGTTTGTAGAAAAACAAGTATTTTATAAAAGTAAGGATGGCACTGAAGTGTCTATGTTTTTAGTCCACAAGAAAGATTTAGTATTGGATAGAAATAATCCTACTTTTCTTTATGGCTATGGAGGATTTAATGTAAATCTGACGCCTAGTTTTAGTGCCTCAAGATTTGTTTTATTGGAAAACGGAGGTGTGTTTGCTATGCCCAATTTAAGAGGCGGCGGAGAGTATGGGGAAGATTGGCACCAAGGAGGAATGCTACACAATAAGCAGAATGTTTTCGATGATTTTATCGCTGCAGCGGAATTTCTAATTGGGGAAAAATATACGCAATCTTCAAAATTAGCGATCGCTGGAGGTTCTAATGGTGGATTGTTAGTAGGTGCTTGTATGACACAACGTCCCAGTTTATTTGCCGTAGCATTTCCCGCAGTAGGTGTTTTGGATATGCTTCGTTATCATAAATTTACCATAGGGTATGCTTGGGCAGTAGAGTATGGGTCGAGTGATGAAGCTGCACATTTTGAGAATCTGCTGAGCTATTCTCCATTACATAATTTGAAAAAAGGAATAAATTATCCTTCTACTATGGTAACAACAGGAGACCACGATGATAGGGTAGTGCCAGCACATTCTTTTAAGTTTGCAGCCGAATTGCAACATACGCACGCTGGGGAAAATCCTGTGTTAATTAGAATTGCGACAAATGCAGGACATGGTGCAGGAAAACCTACCTCAAAAATTATTGAAGAGCAAGCAGACCAGTGGGCGTTTTTCTTTTACAACACAAATTCTAAGGTAAAATATTAGGATAAATCTTGTTAATGGTTAACTTAGCGACTGTATTAGAAATGAAAAATAAATAACTTTAGCCAAGCTACTTGTTCTTTAGTCTTCTAATTTCGTTAAAAATACCTGCCTCTGCCGGCAGGCAGGCTCGCCATAGCGGTGCTATGTCTGCGTTTTTTGCCTCATTAGAAAACAAAATAACTGCGTATCATGGTCTAACTTATTTAATTTTCATTTCTTAGGAGTAAATTAAAAATAAATTCAGCTTCTTTGAAGAGAATCTAAATATATTTTTATTGCTTAACTAGAGGAAACACTATTCTACTGGACAATGTAAAATGGTAATATGTAATTTATTAAAAATTAGAATTATACCTTTAGCACTTAGGCTCAACGTCTAGGAACACGTTTAATTTGGTGGCGGTTGCCGTTTGTTTACGCGGAGCGATTTAAACAAA
>CALJVJ010000016.1 GCA_937974625.1 uncultured Saprospiraceae bacterium | reverse complement strand
GATATAACTCAAATCATTTGGAGAAGCACCAAACCAAAGTGCCAATTCCGCATAAAATTCATCCACGGAAGTTGTTGGTACAAAACGGCCTCTTTCGTCTATATTCAGCGCATCGTTTAATGCGATATTGGGGTAATTACCAAAAATATTTCCACCATCAATTGCACCACCCATAATCATTTGGTTGCCACCCCAAGCATGGTCAGAACCATTTCCATTAGAAGTCAAAGTCCGTGCAAAATCCGAAATCGTAAAAGTAACCACATCATCCTGCAAGCCTAATTGCTCCATTGCCTGATAAAATTCACCCATGGCATTACTCAGAACGGGTAACATTCGACCTTGATTTAATAAAACTTCATCGTGGTGGTCCCATCCACCAAAGGTGGTGAAAAAGATTTGGCGATTATTGCCTAAATGTTGTTTGACACTAATGATTTCAGCCATCATTCGCATATCTTGAGATAAACGGGAATCGCTAAAAGTGACCGGCATAGCTGGCTTTTTCGAAAGCGCAGATTTGAATAAATCAATACTTTCTACTGTCTGACGAGTTAAGGAACTATAAGTGTCTTGAAAAATATTTGAATAAACATCTTCCACTAGATTATTGACTACTTGCCCTCTTGATTGGGTCAAATAACCACGGTTGGGCCACCATTCTGGCGGTGCTTCAAACCCTAAATTTTCTGGGGTTGCATTATTACCAATGGAGTATTCAATAACAGAATTTCCAGCTTGAAAACGATTTTTCCCATCCAAAGAAATATTCATCGAAACGCCATCAATTCCACCCATATCTTTTAGCATATCCGCCATTCGACCACCTACTCCAACTGCTGTTCTACTCTGTGGTACAGAAGTCTGCCATTGCATGATTTGGTCGGCATGAGAGTATAGACCTAATGGGATTTGTTTTGACCCAGAATACAAATCATCCACATCCATAATCGGTTCCACTAAAGTGCCAATATTGGAAAGAAAAGATAAATTGCCTGCATCAAATAGATTTTTGACGGAAGTCATCCCATTATGAATACCAAAGGAACGTCCAGGCGTATTGGTTGGATTAACCGCCAATAAATCGTTTGTGCCTAATGCCAAACTTCCTCTTACTGCCTGATAATCTGCAAACTCTGAAGCCTCTTGTGGCACTATCATATTAAAGGAATCGGCACCACCCGCTAATAGGATGCAAACCATAGCTTTATAATCGCCAGTATTATTGAGGATATGCGGTCTGGCAGCTGCCGTATTAATCATTCCCAAATTCAAGGCGGTGGATAAAAAGGCAGTCGAACCAATAGCCGCACAACTAGCTTGCCCTAAAAATTGTCGTCTTGATATGCTTCTTTTTCTACTCATATTATTGTTGCTGGGTGTTGGATGCTAGATATTTGTTGTCTAACTAGACAATCAAACATTAGCAATCAACAATGGTCTTATTTGTTAATTAAATATTCAGGGCTAGACATGATTAAGTAAATAGCCATATTGACTCTTTGTCTTTTTAAGTACAAGGTATTGTCTTCGTTGTAGCCTTGTATCGGTAATTCTTGTATGGCAGGAATGATTAAATCTTTGGACCGTTGGGAAATTTGTCCATGTGCCAATATCAAATCCAATCTGTCCAATAATTCTTGGATTTGGTCGTCATTGGTCAGTGCTATTTCGGCGGATAAATCCAATTCAGGGTAATCCCCTTCATTAGCAGAATTTTCGTAGCCTAAACCCCAATCGTCCACGATATTGCCGTAAAATAACCATAGATTTAGTGCATTCATATATCCTGAGATAGTCTGGGAATTGGTAATCTGAAATTCAGGAGCATATTTACCTGCTTCCTCAATAGGACCGATGGGTTGATAATCTGCTTGAAAGAAATTGAATACACTTGGTGAATTAAAAACCTTTTGCCCAAATAGTTCGGTAATCCTGTTCATCGCATTTCGATTTGGCCCATTCTGCGAACTTAGGTCAAAGCTGTGGACCAACTGCATATACCGAACAAATGGTTCTCTTAACATCCCAAAAGTGGGGTCGGCTGCTGATTCACAATTTCTAGCTTCATCATCTAACAAAATTGCTTTGATAACCGCTTTCATATCTCCTCGGACATTGCTGTAATGACTTTCCCCATTAAAGGCTTTTGCTACTCTTTCCACATAAGCAGGGCTAGGATTAGAAGTCACCAATCTTTGAATCAATAATTTTCCAATAAATGGTCCAACGTTTGGATGGTTGAATAAATGGTCCAATGCGTCATTGATATCCGCAATGCCATCTACTGGCGTTCGAGGTTGAATGACATATCCGTTGAGTAAAGTTTTTGCATTGGGGTCGTGATAATCGTTTATCATGACCATTGGCTGGACAATATCATCGTTATAAGTCAAAGAGCCACAACCAAATTCACACCAAGGGTTTACCCAAGTATAGCCCGTAAAAATCTTAGACATTTCGGCAATATCCACGTTGTCATAAGTAGGAATAGGATTTCCATTTCCATCTAGTTGACAAGTACCATCCATATTTAATTCACAAAGACCGATGGTAAATAATTGCATCACTTCTCTTGCATAATTTTCATCGGGAAAACTAACCATACGGCTTAGGGTATCTGGCGGCGAAACACTCCTATCTAGTTCGTAGGTGGTATCTTGCTTGGGATTATTCATATAAGTCAGGTACAAACCCATAGCAGGTTGTTCTGTCACTTTTCCTAAAATGTCTCTATAGTTTCCAAAAGCATTATCCAGTAGCATATCATAATAATGGGCAAAAGGGTAAGGGTTTTCACCAAAAGAAGAATTAACAGAAATGACTAAAATTTCAGTCAATGCTAGAGCAATTCTTTGTCTCAAGACATCATTGGTTGACATAGAATATTCCCAAAAGGCATAATCCCAAAACCATAAAAAAGCACCACCATCAGGGTCGCCTGCACCTGCATTTTTTATATCTTTAATCTCTACGACTTTATCTACACAATTAAATCCTCTAGGAATGGCAAATTGCTGTTCCAACCAATTTTCCAATCCTGTACTACTCAAAGCCTTGATTTCTGAATAATTCGGGCCAAAGGAAGCTTGTTGCAAAAAGCGAGAGGCCGCATTATCATTAGGGGTAAAACCTTCATTAGACAAGGTGTTGGCACCGTCCGTACCCGCTTGCGTATTACTCGTCGTAACAACTACATCAGAGTTTTGTCCAACGCCAATTAATTGAGGAGTTGCTTGCGCAAATAGAAAAGTAGTAGTAATACCTAAACAAATCAACAAAGCGAAAAAACGCTGTTGGTGAAGGTTATTCATATAACAGGATTTAGTGTGTTAAAAGTAGTGTATTAGATTATGTTTATTGCAAGAACTATTTATTGTATAACAGTATTAGGCAAGTTTTTTGTCGTCTTTAAAATCGCAATTTTTATAACATTTATGCAATAATCATATATTTTATTTTAAAATGAAAATATATTTTTTCTTTTATTATAAAATGGCTGATAGTTGTCAATTGGAGAAGGGTAAAAGGGAGAGCTTGATATTATATGGATAGCAAAAAATAGTCCAAAAGAAGAAGATAGACAGCATTAAAATCCGTTGCCCTTAAATTATCCGTTATATCTTATTTTTTATTGGACAACGGATGTAAAACAACAGAATTTAGAGCGGAAAAATTAGCATCAACAAAAAACTATCCGTTGGCAAATCAACAAATTCTAAACATCTCGACTTAATTCGATGACCGTAATCTCAGGCCACATACCTATCCGCCCAGGGAAAGCTAAAAAGCCAAAGCCACGATTGATATACAAATATTGCTTTGCCTCTTCATACAAACCCATCCATTTATCGTAGCGATATTGGGCAGGCGACCATTTAAATCCCGGCATATTGATGCCAAATTGGAAACCGTGGGTATGCCCACTTAAGGTCAAGTGAATATGTTTTTGGTGAGGAATCACCTTTTCATCCCAATGTGTGGGGTCATGTGATAGCAGCACACAAAATTCATCCTCCTTAGCATTCGTCAGTGCCTTATCAATATCCCCTCTTTTGGGAAACCAACGCCCTCGTCCCCAATTTTCAACACCCATCAAACAGATACGTTCGCCGTCTTTTTCAATAAAGGTGTTTTCATTATTTAGGAGTTTAAAACCCATAGCTTGGTATTTTTTATAAAAATCCGCCCAATAAGCCGTTTCTGCTGGAGGATTATTATCAGGCACACCATAATAATCATGATTACCTAAGACAGAAAATTTACCATGTTTGGCTTTCATTTCTTTAAAAACATCAATGTACTCATCGACTTCATCTTTATCAGAATTGACCAAATCCCCCGTAAAAACCACTACATCCGCCTCCTGTTCATTAATCATACGAACGCCTTTAGCTACGCCACTTTTACTATCCAAACTGCCCGCGTGAATATCAGATATTTGCACAATCTTAAACCCATCAAAAGCGGGAGGTAGGTCGGCAAAAGCTAATTTTACCTTGTTGACTGTATAAGCATATTTACCTTTTGTTATACCGTACAACATCGTTGAAAAAGGAATCGCTGCTAATCCAGTAGCGGCTAAGGTCAAAAAGCGTCGGCGACTAGGAAAGATAGATTGCTCGTCCACAAAATCTTTTCCTTTTATCAATAGCACTATAAAACTGCCAATACCATATACAATCCGTCCCAAATCTTGAGGTAAAAGAAACAGTACAAAAACTAACTTAGAAACAATAGCGGTCAAAATAATTCCCAAGTGAATATTGGATTCGGTACTACTAAAAAAACCACCTCCTGTAAAAGCAGCATGAAAGCGATAAAAACTATAATAAATAAATGCACTTATCAACCAATAAGCTACGGAAAAAATAATCCGATTGCGTTTGGATTTAAATAAAGACTTTAAACCGAAAAAAGTGTACATATCTAGGAAGACATAGATGAGCGTAATACTGTAAAATTGACTTAGTCGGGACCTCATTTATTATTTTTTGAACGTTGATTTACTTATTTTATACAAAAATAACCTAACTTTCTGATGCAAATGAACTTTGAAAAAATAAATTTACCAATTTTGAAATATGAACCCGAAAGGGTGAACCTCAAAGAGGACGGGCAGCTTTTTCAATATGTTGAAAACTTATGGAAAAAAGATTCAATTCAAAATTCTTTCGGAAAATTTATTTTTTCAATAATAGCAGTTGAGTCTGTTCAAAAAAAACGAAAAATCATGAGAAAGAAACTACACGCCACCATACTTTATGGAATAATCTCGCTACTTCTACCAAGTTTATTATTTAGTCAAAATACTCAAACTTTTTCCGAACAAGCTTTATTTACAAACGGTGATAATGGTTACAAATGTTTCCGAATTCCTGCTATCCTCACGGCCCCTAATGGCGATTTATTAGCCTTTGCAGAAGGTCGAGTCAAAGGTTGTAATGATTATGGAGATGTAGAAATCGTGCTACGAAGAAGTAAAGACAATGGACAAACTTGGTCTGCACTCGAAGTGGTAGCAAATAATGGTTCTTTGCAAGCAGGGAATCCAGCCCCCGTAGTAGATTATTTAGACCCAAATTTTCCAGGTGGACGACTCTTTTTATTTTACAATATAGGTGATGCTTCTGAACATGACATCAGAAATGGTAAAGGCTTACGAGAGGTATTATATATCACTTCCACCGATAATGGACAAACTTGGTCCGTGCCAACGAATATTACCCAATACGTACACAAAGTCAATCAACCCAATAAAAATCCAACTTATAATTTTAAAGAAGATTGGCGCACCCATGCCTGTACACCCGGTCATGCGATACAACTGACCAAAGGACATTATGCAGGTCGATTATACATTCCGTCCAACCATTCACAAGGCACACCGCAGGCAAGGTTTAATGATAATCGAGCGCAAGCCTTTTATTCTGATGACCACGGAAAAACATGGAAAATCAGTGAACCAATAGATTTACCAAGTTCCAATGAAGCCATAGCAGTAGAACTATCAGATGGGCGAGTAATGCAAAATATTCGACAACAAAACGGAGAAAGTAAAAAACGAATAGTGGCTATCAGTTCAGACGGTGGACATAGTTGGGGAAAAGTGTATTTGGATGCACAATTGCCAACTCCCGTTTGTCAAGCAAGTATCATTGATTTTAAAAATGCAGCCAATCAAAATGTGCTCTTATTTTCAAATCCAAATAGTACTCGACGCCGAGAAAAAATGACTGTTAGAGCCAGTTTTGATGATGGTGAAAGTTGGTTGGTACAGAGAGAAATCAGGTCAGGCGAATCCGCTTATTCAGATTTGGTTATCCAATCAGATAAAAATATTGGCTTGTTGTATGAGCGAGGAAATAGTGGTGGTATCCATTATGCTCATTTTAATGAAGCATGGTTGATGGCAGACCAAAATTTTGTCTATGATTTAGTGATTAAAAATGGACTCGTTTACGATGGGACAGGAGCAGCAGGAATGAAATTAGATATTGGTATTCGAGGGGATAAAATCATTGCCCTTCAAGAAAACCTTATTGGTCAATCAAAAAAGGTAATTGATGCCGAAGGGTTGGTGGTCAGCCCTGGATTTGTAGATGTACATACCCATTTAGAACCTTTACCCTTATTTCCACAGGCAGAAAGCCATATTCGCCAAGGCGTAACCACTGCTTTAGGCGGACCCGATGGTTCTTGCCCATTGCCACTAGGCGCATATTTAGACGAATTAGCAGCAGCAGGAATCGGTTATAATATAGGCTACTTAGCAGGGCACAATTCCATCCGAAGCGAAGTCATGCAATTAGACAATCGTGCACCCACTTTTCTTGAGTTAATAGAGATGCAATACCTAGTCAAAAAATCGATGGAAGAAGGAGCTTTTGGGATTTCTACAGGCTTGAAATATTTGCCAGGAGCCTTTTCTAAATTGGACGAAGTAGTGGCTGTTTCTAAAGTCGCAGGCGCAATGGGTGGTATTTATACCTCTCATTTAAGAGAAGAAGGCTTACAGTTATTAAGCGGGGTGCAAGAGGCTATTGATATTGCTGAACAGGCCAAAATTCCTGTTGTTTTGACCCATCACAAAGTGGTCGGACAACCGATGTGGGGCAGTAGTAAAAAGACAACCCAAATGGTCAGCGATGCACGAAAAAAAGGTTTAGATGTGATGATTGACCAATATCCTTATACGGCAAGTTATACCTCTTTGAGTATATTGATTCCATCTTGGTCAATGGCAGGTGGGCGTTATGAGGCTTTCGCCAAAAGGTGTGAAAATCCAGTGTTGAGAGATAGTATCAAGAAAGGCATTATTTTTAATATTATCAACGACCGAGGGGGCAATGATTTAAAGCGCGTGCAATTTTCAAAATTTGCGTGGAAGCCTGAATTTGAAAGTAAAACCCTATATGATTGGGCGATTGCAGAGGGACTCGAACCGACTCCCGAAAATGGGGCTGAGCTCATTATTCAAGCTCAACTACACCGAGGGGCAAGCTGCATTTTTCATGCAATGGATGAAAAAGATGTCGCTAGAATTATGCAACATCCCCAAACCATGATTGCTTCGGATGGTCGTTTGACTCCATTTGGAAAGGGGCATCCGCATCCAAGGGCTTTTGGCACCTTCCCAAGGGTATTAGGTAAATATGTCCGAGAAGATAAAGTATTAGATTTAGCAACAGCCATATATAAAATGACCGCATTGCCAGCTAAACGAATGGGCTTGACAGACCGAGGTGTTTTAAAAACAGGCAACTACGCCGACCTCACTATTTTTGACCCAAACACGATTATTGATAAAGCTGATTTTCAAAATCCACATCAATACCCTGAAGGCATTCATTATGTGTTTGTGAATGGGCAAATGGTGGTGAAAGGAGACCAATATTTTGATAAACGTGCAGGGAAGGTTTTGCGGGGAAAGGCTTTTTTAGAGGAATAAGTTATGATTTTGATATAGTTTTTATAGGAAATTTTTAAAAAATGCTACATGGCGAATTAGATAGGATTCGTTTAATCCGTGGTCTTATCCTCCTAGCAAAGCAAGCAGTTCATCCTCCTAGCAAAGCCATCTAATATATACCCAATTCCTCAATTGAATAACTCTATTGGTTGTGTATTTTATTCAAAGTATCTTGTATAATGACTGCTGCGACATCGATGCCTGTAGCGGCTTGAAACGCTTTCCAATTGGGAGATGTATTGGCCTCGATTAGGTGAATACCTCCAGTTGTATCAATAGCGACATCTACGCCATAAATACCATTTGATAAGTGGTCTAGAATGAATTCAACAATTACTTGTTGGGGATTTTCAATGGGGATGAATGTTGCACCTTTGGCGGCATTGGCAACGATTTCTCCTTTCTTCTTAATTTTTACAACAAGTCCGATTATTTTTTTATCAATCACAAAGATTCTATATTCTTTTACGAAAGCAACAAAAGTTTGAAAAAATATAGGCACATCAGAATCTGTCCTTTTCTTAAAAAATTGATTCGTGTAGGTTAGCATATCGGCAGCTGTTTTTAATAAAAAAATCCCTTTTCCTTGTCTTCCATTTATTGGTTTAACAATGATAGGGAACAGCTTTTTATCCTCAATGCTAGTAATTAGCTTCAAGGTACTTTCCAAGTCGAAAGCAATAAAGGAATCCGACCCTGATTGGTCTTCATATTGGCCAATAGTAGATAAGAGCTTAGAACCATTTTTTGCTTTAAATCTATGAGTAGGGTCACTTATTATACAACCACAGAAGTCTAAGGAATGCGCTAAAATAGAGGTGGAATTAGCTATGCTTTTAACCCCTCGAATATGAAGCGCAGAGAGATTGGCTATATTTTTTCCAAGATACTGGATAATAGGCTTTTTGGCCCCTCTAATAAATTGATAAGAAACCTTCCTTGGGTCAATTAACAAAACTTTCTTAAAATGCTTTACTGCATTATCATAAATCGCCTGTTTTTCATAATTTAATTCAGCGTAGGCATTAATTGTTACAATACCGAAAGTTAGGTCCATACCCCTATTAACTCTATTTAAGCATAAATATTGTTGTGGTTAATTTAGTAGTATAGGTTTGCTTATAAAAATGCTTAACTAGACGTTCCTAACAAATTTTGCCGTATCGAACGGCAAAATTTGTAAAAACCCTTTTTTGATTTAGTGGGACTCAATGTCCCTGTAAATCAACATTTGCTCGGATGTTCCATTTTTATAAGAAACCCCTTATTTAGCAATAGTGAAAAGAGAAGAAAAAATTATTACCTTTGAAATCATTCTAACGTCCTTAAAAAAACTCCATTATGAAAAATATCAACAGAAGAAACTGGTTGAAAATATCAAGTCTTGCAAGCACAGGCGCATTCATCGGAAATGGCAATCACCTGCAAGCAATGACCAATATCCCTCAACCAATAAGCGGAACAGCAGACCAACCCATCCGCCTTAGTTCCAATGAAAACCCATATGGTCCTTCTGCCAAAGTGCGCCAAGCGATGACTGCGGCTTATGAAAATGTATGTCGGTATCCATATGGCTGGTACAAGGAATTGGTAGAAATGTTAGCTGAAAAACATGGGGTTTCAACGAATAATATCATGCTGACAGCAGGGTCTACCGAAGGCCTGAAAATGGCAGGAATTACTTATGGAGGAGAAGGGGATAATATTGTAGCAGCAGACCCCGTTTTCCAAGCAATTCTAAGGTATTCAGAACATTTTGGGACGTATATCCATCGAGTGCCTGTGAACAAAAATATGGGACATGATTTAGAAAAAATGGAACAGCGAGTTACCCAATCCACTAGATTAGTGTACGTGTGTAATCCCAATAACCCAACTAGTGCATTAGAACCAGCAAAGGCATTAGAATCCTTCTGTTCGGCAGTATCCAATCGGACGATGGTTTTTGCAGATGAAGCCTATTTTGATTATATCCAAGACCCCAATTATCCGTCGATGATTGAGTTGGTCAAAAAAGGGATGAACGTAATTGTGGCTCGGACATTTTCCAAAGTATATGGCTTGGCGGGTATTCGTATTGGGTATCTAATTGCTCGACCAGATATTATTGACCGTATTGGAAAATCAGTGATGTCAGGACCAAATATTTTGGCGGTCGCTGCCGCAAAAGCCGCTTTACAAGATACCGAGTTTTATAAATTTTCTTTAGAAAAAAATAAGGAGACTAAAAAAATGGTGACGGAAACATTAGACGGTTTAGGACTAGAATATGTGCCTTCTGCCTGTAATTTTTTATTTTTTAAAACAGGTCGACCGATTGGGGAGGTGTATGCGGATTATATGAAACAAGGGGTAAAAGTGGGCAGACCTTTTCCACCGATGTTGGATTGGTGCCGAATTAGTATGGGAACGACGGAGCAAGTGGAGCAATTATGTGCGGCGACTAAGCAAATTTTTGGGTGATGGATTTTATAGCATATTAGCTTGGATGACGAGATAGTTTTTCTGTAATAGATAATATATTGATAAAAATCTGTGGGGAAATAAAATCCGGGGGGAAATAATTTTTCTCCACGGATTTTACGTATGATGAATTCTAACTTTCCATCGTAATATACTGGATTTTATCTATATTATTTAGCACAACCACTAACAAATAATTAGTGTGTTCTTCTCCCAAAGTATAATCAAAAATCGCATAACGTTCTTCATCATGCGGATAAAAACCAATTCTATTAAGGTGCAACAACTTGCGTAGTTTTTTTTTCCTTTTTCGTTCAGAAGTAGATTTTTCTAATATCGAAAGCAAACTCCCTTCTTCTCCTTTTTCTTGATGAAAGGTCAAATATTCATCCGTCACACTATCTTCTTCTGCCGCATCTTCTAAAACAAATGCGTGTGTTCGGTCTTTATAAGTACTTAAATTATTGAGTATTTTATTGACCAAAGTTAATTGGTTTGGTGAAACAGTAGCCTCTTCAAAATTTAAGTCTAAAGTGAGTGGTTTACCTTCTGATTCAATATCTAGATAGAGGGATAAATTTTCCACCGAATCGAGCGAAAAATCTCCAAACATAGTATAGCTATATTTATTTTTGACCGTTGGATTCGATTGTAAATAACTTAGCACTTCTTGGTGTTCGTCTTGCTCTGCATAAGTAATTGCCGTTTTTCCATCATCAGTGGTCAGCTCCATATCCGCTCCATTTTCCACCAATAATTTCACCAAATCTAAATTGCCAAGATGGGCAGCTGACATCAATGGGGTAACACCTTGCGTTTGTTGAGCATTGACATCCGCTCCGTTTTTTATCAATAAATCACAAAGAGGAATATCATTTTTTGCTACCGCAGAATGCAAAGGCATTACTTTAGTTGGATTGGCAGCAGGTAGATTTATTTTTGCGCCTTTTTTAATTAAGTAGGAAGCCACTTCTTTTTGTCCAAAAAAACAAGCTAAGGTCAAAGCATAAAACCCATCTTTGGCAGGTTGATTTAATAAAACAGGTCGGCTATTGACTTTAGTAATTACTCGATGTAAAAGTCCCATTGCGGCAGCTTCATATAATGTAAAGTCCTTTTTTATATCAATAGCAAAAGCTAGAGAATCAGGCAATTGATGATAGCCGATGTACATCAACCCACTGATTCCATTTTCATCCACCTCCTCCAAAGCGCTAGGGTTTTCAGAGACGAAGGTATTGATAGCGGTGGTATCTCTACCAGTTAATAGTTCTTTTAATTTATCGAGTGCGGTCATTGTGTGGGCTTAGGGCAGAGGGCGTAGGGCGAAGGGTTGCACAAGATTTTCCCTATGCCCTTCGCTCTCTGCCCTCTGCTATTTCAAAAATTATCCAAAAATAACAAAAAAAATGTCCTACTTTAAAACTATTATAAAAACTCATCCATCCTTACAATGAAAGAATCACCAAAAAGACTTTAAAATTGGACGAAACCCGACAACTCATCATCGAAGCACAGCAAGGCAATCAAGCCGCTTTGAATCAATTATTCAGTAATTGGTATCGTCGAGTTTTTAATATTGCCTATAAGTATTTTTCGGATAGTCAATTAGCGAAAGAAATTAGTCAGCAAACTTTTTTAGTAGTTCAAGAAAAATTAGGTCAATTGAGAGAACCGGCCACTTTTAAAGTATGGTTGTATCGAATCGTGACCAACCAATGCCATGAACACCAACGAAAACAAAAAACTAGAAATAATTACGAAGAAAAATATGGCATAGCCACCATGATAACAACAACGAAATCACCCGACACTTTATACGAAAATAACGAACGAGCCCAAATTATCATGGAAGCCATTCAGCAACTACCTGAAGAACAAAGGACCGTCTTAATTATGAAAGAATTTGAAGGTTTGAAATTCAGAGAAATTGCAGAAGTATTAGGCATTTCAGAAAATACTGCAAAGTCTAGATTGTACTATGGTCTAAAGGCTTTGCGAAAAATGAATTTTTATTAAAAGAGGTATTAGAGGCTGGACCTGCCTAATGGATTGTTATTGGTGAAATTGGAATTTATACCATTAAACAATCTTACTTCTTAAAAAGAGCTTATGAATCAAGAAGAAAAATTGATGGACTATCTCTACGGAGAAATGTCAGAAAGCGAAAAACAAGCTTTTGAGCAAGAGCTGGAAGAAAACCCAGCTTTAAAAGCAGAGTTAGCAGCGCTACAAGAAAGTAGAGATTTTCTGGCAGATTTACCCGATGTACAACCAGCGACTAAGGTGGTTACTTTAAAACCAAAAAGTACTAATTGGCGAAAATGGGTGATGCCATTAAGTGTAGCTGCTTCTTTTTTACTATTATTGAAAATAGTTGATTTTCAGGCAGTTAAAACTAAAAATGGATTTAACTTTTCTTTTGGACCTGCACCCCAAATGGTAGAAAAGCAACCAGTTACCGCTCCTAATTATGCGACCCTATCGGAAGTCCAA